>JAGQPD010000309.1 GCA_020426865.1 Planctomycetales bacterium | reverse complement strand
TATTGTAAACAACGCACCGGGCGGCAGCGTTTCCGTCGTCAATCAAAGCCCTATCGAGGTGGCTGCGGATATCAGCTCGGTTAGTGCTATCGTGCTAATCGCATCCGACAGTGGCGTCGCAGGTGATGACTTAACGATCAATTCGGGAGTTACCGTTCAGTCGATCGCCAGTAACGTTACGATCCACGGCGGCGACAACGTCGCACTTCTGGGGACGGCGGTCATTGACGCCGCCGGTGATGTTGCGCTTGTCGCCAATGCCGGTGCGGCAGATGCGCTCGGCGCAATATTGGCGGACGACGGGTCCGTGATTAAGGCGGGTAGCGATGCGACAGTTACGATGACGGCCGAAGGCAATGTTTCGCTCGCCAGCGTGCAAGCGAGCGGAAACAGTCTATTGCGAGTGTTTTCCAACGGTGGTGCCATTCTCGACGGTGGCGACAGCGACGTAGACGCCGCCGTCGGACAAGTGAGGCTCGTGGCATCCAGTGGGATAGGTAGCGGCAATTCTCTGGAATTGGCCGCTGACCGATTGGCCGCTCAAAACTTGACATCCGGCCATATCAACTTGACGAACAGCGTCGGCGGCCTCTTGACGATCGATACGGTGGATTCGCTGTCGGGAATTACGAATACGGCCGTGGGTGGAACTGTTCATGTCACCAATGCAAGTCCATTGACGATTGCGGCGGATGTTACTGTCGTCGGTGATATCACGCTGATTGCAGGTGATAGCAGTGCGGCCGGCGGTGTCGACAATGTGATGGTTAGCGCCGGTGTGAACGTGCAGTCGACGGCGGGTAATGTGGCGTATCAGGCGGGTGACGATGTGTCGCTGGCAGCAACATCGATCACAAATGCGGCGCTGGGTATCACGATCACCGTCGATGCTCCCGGCAGTGACCCGGACGCCGGGCCGAACGATATCGGTTCGATCGTCACACTCAGCGATGCGGGGAATCTCGTCTCGACGACCGGAGCCGTGATCACTGGCGGTGATGACGCGGATGTCTTTAATATCATCCCGCAAATCAATTCGACCGTATCGGTCAACGGAGGCGATCCCACGTCGGCCCCCGGTGATACCTTGAACCTCGATGCATCGAGCTTGACGGCGCTGTTGACACTCGTTCCCAACGTGGCGGGATTCGCGGGTACGCTGAGCGCCAGTGGCGTTGCTAGTGTGACGGCAACTAATATCGAGACCTGGTCCCCCACGAACGCAACCGTCGACGTGCTGGTCGACCACAGCGGCGATATGGGTAACGATGCCACGGCCGATACGACAACCGTATCGCGCGATGCCACGGACCTGCTCGTCGTTGTCGACGATGGCACGAATAGTCCGTCCATCCAAGTGACACTCGCGGGAGTCCGCAGCCTGGAAGTCCACGGCAGCACGGATGATGACACACTTGTTGTCCAGGAGACAGCCAGCGGACTGATCGGCTTTGGCGGATCAGCGCCGGGTGGTCACACCAACGATGCCTTTACGGACAGCGGTTGGTTACCCAACACGGTTAGCGTACACTTCGAGGGAGACGGTGTCGGTGGCAGTAATGACGAGCTGGTCCTGCAAATGACCACTTTCCACAACGTCGCCTATTTTTCGGACACCGAGGCGGCCAACAGCGGCGTGGTCGTTGTCGAGGGAGCGTTTGCGCTTTCGTTCGATGGACTCGAGCCGTTGACGATTGTGGGAGCTGGCGGCGGATTGTTGGTTGATGCGACATCGACGCCGACGACCAGCACGTTGACCTTGAGCGATGCGGGAACACCGACCGATGGCGTCAATGTCATCACGGGCGATGGTGGTTTCGAGGCAACAACTTTCAGCGGTTTTAATGGCCTCACGATCCGCGGCGGCGACGGCGCGGAAGTGATCACGGTGGCGAGCGTGGATGCAGCCGATCCGGACGGCGCGGGAGCCGGCGCGGCATTGGCGTTCTTGTTTGTGACAGGCGAAAACACGACGGCGACGGATTCAGGGGCTGATACGATCAACATCCAACACCTACCGGCAACTGTTTCCGCGTCGATCGGCGGCGGTGGCGGTAGCGACGTGTTCAACGTGGGAAGTGCTGGAAACTCGCTGTCGACGATCCTGGGGCCCCTATCGATTGTTGGGCATGCCCACGACGCTGGTGACACCAGCCTGACGATTCACGGTGACACGAATTCGCAGCCAACCGGTGATATGCTCAATTTGCTCGATCAAGGTGACGCGGGGAGCTACTCGTATAGCTTAAACGCAGCCTCTTTCTCACGAACGGGCACAAGTACGTTTACGTTTGTTGTGGAATCGGTTCAGTTGTTGACTGGTGCCGGCGCAGCGGACGTTGACATTGTCTCGACGCTTGGTTCACAAAACGTCACGGTCACTACTCAGGACGCGGCCGATGACATTGACGTGACCACGACCGGGGCGGACAGCAACGTGGTGATCAACACGGCCGGTGGGGTCGACGACGTGGCGATCGCAACAACGGGCATCGACGGTGGCGATAGCAACAGCTTTGGCAGCTTTGTGCAGGTCAATGCGGGCGACGACGGCGATACGCTGACGCTTCAAGGCAGTGGTGCAGGAAGCCGTGTGGAATTCAACGGCGAGTCCGGCACGGACACGATCGCCGTTTGGGCGACGGCCACCGGCAGCGTGACCAATGTGACAGGAGGGGCGAACACCGATACGGTGAACCTTGGACAGGCAGGTTCCTTGGACGGCCTGCTGGGAAGCATCTACGTAGAAGGAAACGGACACGATACCGGTACCGTCAGCCTGACGATCAAGACCGATACGAACACGCTCGACACCGGCGATATACTCAATCTGAACGACCAATCGGATGCAGACGGCAATACCTACTCGTTGGATGCCACGACGTTCTCTCGCAGCGGCACAGGCACGGTAACGTATGGCTCGATCGAGTCGCTTAATCTAAATACCTCCCTGGGCATCGCGGATGTGAACGTCGACAATACTGCCGCTGCTGTGAATACGACGATCAACACTCAGGGCGCGGCCGATGACATTGACGTGACCACGACCGGGGCGGACGGCAACGTGGTGATCAACACGGCCGGCGGGGTCGACGACGTGGCGATCGCGACAACGGGCATCGACGGTGGCGATAGCAACAGCTTTGGCAGCTTTGTGCAAGTCAATGCGGGCGACGACGGTGATACGCTAACGCTTCAAGGCAGTGGTGCAGGAAGCCGTGTGGAACTCAACGGCCAGTCCGGCACGGACACGATCGCCGTCTGGGCGACGGCCACCGGCAGCCTGACCAATGTGACGGGTGGGGCGAACACCGATACGGTGACCATCGGTCAAGCCGGTACGCTGAACAATTTGCTTGGTGATGTTTGTGTGGAAGGCGACGCGCATGATGCGGGTACGGTAGGTCTGACGATCAAGGGGGCCACCAATACGTTGGATACCGGGGATATTCTGAACCTGGAAGACGAGGCAGACGCCGGCAGTCATACTTACACGCTGGGTGCCACGACGTTCTCTCGCAGCGGCACAGGTACAGTGACGTATGGTTCGATCGAGACGTTGAATCTCGACACGTCGATCGGCGCCGCGGACGTGGACGTAGTGAGTACGGCCGCGGCGGTCAACACGAACATCTCGACACAAGAGGCCGCGGACGACGTCGATATCTCCAGCACGGGTGACGATAGCAATGTGACGGTGGACACGGCCGGTGGTGCGGACGACGTGACGATCGTGTCGACCGGTGTTGACGCCGGCGATAGTAACTCGCTGGGCAGTTTCCTGCGAGTCACGGCGGGCAACGACGCTGATACGTTAGCGTTGCAGGGCAATGGCGTGGGCAGTCGCGTGGAGCAAAACGGTCAGTCGGGTACGGACACGCTCACCGTTGCGTCAACGGCCAGTACGAGCGTTACGAATCTGTTGGGTGGTACCAACACCGACCAGTTCCTGTTGGGCTCCACGGGCAGCCTGGGTGGCCTGCAGGGCAACACGTTTGTGGAGGGGAATGGCCACGACGCGGGCACCACGGACCTGACGATCAAGGGCGATACGAATTCGCTCCCGTCTGGAGACGTGCTGACATTGTTCGATCAGGCCGACGCAGGAAGCCACACGTACACGCTCAATGCCACCACGTTCACACGGACCGGTACGGCGACGGTGACGTACGCGACAATCGAAACGCTGAACCTGAACACGTCGACCGGTGCGGCAGATGTGGATGTGGTGAACACCGCCGCGCAGGACAACGTCACCATCACCACGCAAGATGCGGCCGATGACATCGACGTGACGACTACGGGCAGTGACAGCACCCTGGTGATCAACACGGCCGGTGGTGCCGATGATGTGACGATCGCCATGACGGGTGCCGACGGAGGCGACAGCAACAGTTTGGGCAGTTTTGTGCAGGTCAATGCCGGAGGCGATGCCGACACGCTGACGCTGCAAGGCACTGCTGCTGACAGCCGCGTAGAACTGAATGGCCAGGCGGGAACCGATGCTATCGCGATCTGGACGACCGCTGCAGGCAGCGTGACGAACGTGTCCGGCGGTGCCAATACCGATACCGTGAACCTGGGTCAGGCCGGCTCGTTAGGCGGGTTGCTGGGGGACATCTGTGTGGAAGGCGATACCCACGACGCCGGCACCGTCGGCCTGACAATCAAAGGCGTGACCAACTCGTTGGACTCGGGCGACATTTTGAACCTGAACGACCAAGCCGACGCGGGAAGCCATACCTATATGCTGGATGCCACGGCGTTCTCTCGCAGCGGCACAGGTACGGTGACGTTCGGCACGGTGGAGACGCTGAATCTGAGTACTTCGATCGGCACCGCGGAAGTGGATGTGTTGACAAC
>JAGQPD010000308.1 GCA_020426865.1 Planctomycetales bacterium | reverse complement strand
TTGCATGTATGGTTGCCGGACGCGATGGAGGGGCCGACACCAGTCAGTGCCCTGATTCACGCGGCGACGATGGTCACTGCCGGTGTCTATATGGTAACACGGTGCACACCACTCTTTACCGCCTCGCCCGTAGCGCGGATTGTCGTCGCTTGCATCGGTGGCTTTACAGCGGTGTTGGCCGGGTTGATTGCACTGACGCAATATGACTTGAAGCGAGTGTTGGCATATTCGACGATCAGCCAGCTCGGTTACATGTTCCTGGCATTGGGGACGGGAACGCTGGCCGGGATAACGGCCGGGATGTTCCATCTGTTTACGCATGCGTTTTTCAAAGCGTTGTTGTTCTTGGGAGCGGGAAGTGTGATGCATGCGATGGGGGGGGTGATCGACATGCGGCGGTTTGGCGGACTGCGAAAGATCATGCCCGTTACGCACTGGACATTCCTATTCGGATGCTTGGCACTGGCCGGCATCGTGCCGTTTGCGGGATTTTGGAGCAAGGACGCGATTCTCGCCGCCGTGCATGAAAAGGCACATCACGGCGAATTGATCTACCAGTGGCTCTATTACGCCAGCGTCGGGACAGCATTCCTGACGGCATTTTATACGTTCCGTGCCTTTTTTATGACATTTTACGGGCCGTTGGAAGTGCCCGCCGAGGCCGGACACCACGCTCACGAATCGCCGGCGCCGATGTGGGTGCCGCTATCGATCCTGGCAGCCTTTGCGTGCTTGATCGGTTTCTCGCTGTGGAACTCGCAGTTGTTCGACAATCTTCTCAGTCACACGCCGTCGCTCGCCACCGAAGCCATGCGCGTGACGGCCAGCCACGAACGATTTCATTGGGACATCGCCATGACCAGTACGGTCGTTGCGGTGTTGGGGGTTGGCCTCGCCGCCTACTTTTATCTTGGCCCCAGTTATGAAATTGACTTGCTGACGGCGCTGATGGATGGACGCTGGACGGGTGGTCTGTTCCGAGCCGGTTGGACCGAACGGATGGCAAGCCATCCGTTGATCTCGGGGGTGCACCGTCTTGCCGGCGGGATTGGTTTGGGGTGGCTCTCGACGATCGTTGGATATGTCCTGTTGGCATTATTCTGCGTGTTACTCGCGCCGCTGTTGCTATTGTTGTACGTAACCCCCTACCGGTTGTCGGAAAACAAATTCTACTTAGATGAGATCTACGATTGGACGGTCGTGCGTCCGTTACGCGGCATTGCCCAACTTAGCTTTTGGCTGGATCGGCTGCTTGTCGACGGCCTGGTGAACCTAGTGGGACAACTGCCCAAATGGTTGGGAGCGTCGTTGCGTGGATTGCAGTGGGGGATGGTATCGTTCTACGGGCTGGCGATGATTTTAGGGACGTTGGTGCTGGTTTTCGCACGCGTCCTTTGGGGAGCAAACTAAGGCAATACCATGACGATCTCCACAATGTTATTGGCCACAGTATTCTTGCCGGCGGTGGCCGCCTTGGCCATGGTCGCGATCGACAAACTAGGACGCGACGCCGTTCGCTGGGTGGCGTTGGCGGTGACGGTGGTCACGGTTTGCATGGCGGTACCGTTGGTGCGTAACGCCATTGGCGCATCGGTGGGGGACGAAGTGGCGTCGGCGTCGGTTGATATTCCATGGCTGCCAGCGTCGAGCGGCATTGACGTGCGGCTGAGTTTGGGACTGGATGGGATCAGCGTTTGGATGTTTGGCTTGTCGGCGTTGCTGATGGTCACGTCGGTGCTGGTCAGTTGGAAAGCCATCGAGGATCGCCCGGCATTGTTCTATGGCATGCTGTTGTTGCTGGAGACGGGATGTTTGGGAGTCTTCGCTGCCCGCGACATCCTGTT
>JAGQPD010000307.1 GCA_020426865.1 Planctomycetales bacterium | reverse complement strand
GCGGGAAACCTTAAATCGATGTTGTTCGGTGGCGAAGGGTTATTCCTGACAACCCTCCGCGGCGAAGGGACCGTGTTGTTGCAGAGTCTACCATTTTCGCGAATGGCCAATCGCGTCCTGCGACACGCTCCCAGTATGGGCGGATCGTCGCGTGGTGAAGGGTCCGTGTTGGGAGGTATTGCCGATATCTTCAGTTCCGACTGAGAGCTCCGCGACGCCTCTATCCGTCGCCGATCGGATCGAGCTCCTCGCCACGCCACCCGTATTTCTGCAACTTCTTCGCGAGCGTTGTGCGGTGGATACCCAAGGCACGCGCCGCCACCGCTACTTGCTCACGGTGGGTATGCAGTACCTTTAGCAATACCGGCGGCTCGACCAGTTGCAACAAGTCGTCGTAAATCTGCCCATGATGCCGTGTGTCTGTCAACATCGATTCGGCCCAGCGGTTTAGCAGCCGCACCAGTTCGCTGCCGATCTCAGCCGCATCGTGAGCGCGGGACACGAACGTTGCATTTACCGCCGGCGGCAAATCCTCCGGCGTAATTGCGGTTCCCCGGGCCGATATCAATGCGTGTTCCATCACATTCCGCAGTTCGCGAACGTTGCCGTACCACGGTCGCCGACGGAGCTCGTCGAGCGTTTCGGGAGCAAGGACCGCCCGCTGGCCGGTGCTCGTCAGTAGCTCCAAAAAATGCCGCGTCAACAGCGGAATATCTTCCGGTCGCATTCGCAGTGGGGGCAGATCAATTCGATATGCACAAAGTCGAAAATACAAATCATGACGAAACCGCTTTTCCTCAACATTGTGCAACAAATCCTGGTGTGTCGCGGAGATGACGCGAAAATCAGACTGTTCGATTCGGTTGCTCCCCACCGGCGTGAACTCGTGCGACTCCAACGCCCGTAGTAGCTTTACTTGTGTCGCCAATGGAATCTCACCGACTTCATCCAGAAAGAGTGTGCCGCCGTTGGCTTGAGCCAGCAGACCTTGCCGAGTCTGTTCGGCACCGGTAAATGAACCCTTCACGTGCCCAAACAATTCACTTTCTACTAGTGTATCACTTAGTGCCGCAAGCGAAACGGCCACGAACGGACCGCCCGCCCGCCGGCTGTAGCGATGGATCGCCTGTGCCGCCAGTTCCTTGCCCGTTCCACTTTCCCCCTGCAACAAGACGCACGCATCGGAATTAGCAGCAAGGGCAATCTGCCTGTAGACCTGCTGCATGACCACACTGTCGCCGACCATCCCTTCGACGAGCCGTGGTGCTTCGTGGCTGTCGCTGGCGATGTCGGGGGTTTGCGACAAGGCACGTTCCACGACACCCCGTATCTGTTGCATGTCGAACGGCTTGACGATGTATTCAAACGCCCCTTGCCGTACGGCACCAACGGCAGTTTCTAAGTCGCCGTAGGCTGTCATGATCACGATCGGCACGTTGCCGTACTGTGCCTTCAAGTGACTAAATGCAGTCAAACCATCCATTCCAGGCAGGCGCACATCTAAGAGGATGATATCCGGACAAAACGCTCCGTCTTTCGCTCCGTCACGGACCTGCAATCCCTCTTCTGCGGACGACGCCAGTCGCACTGTGTGCCCCATCCGCGAACCCAATTGCTGAAGGCCCCAGCCAATCGATTCTTCATCGTCAATTACTAGCCATCTTGCCATCATCTTCCTCGATCATCATCATGTTTTCCTCGATCATCATCACGTTGGAATCTGCCGTGCCACCCGCACGTTGTGCCGTCGGCGTTTCTTTTCCCGGCATTATCTAGTCATCTCGCTTTCGTTTCCGGTGGCGGCGACTCGCATAAGCTTAATGTAAAATGAGTCCAGCCGTCGTCACGATGCCAGGTTAAGTCGCCACCCGAACGCTGAGCCAAATCATGGGCAACCGCCAGTCCCAATCCTACGCCGTCGGGCTTGTCGGTCGCAAACGCCTCAAACATCCGCGATGCCATCGCCTCCGATGGCCCCGGACCATTGTCACGAATGTCAACCTGAACCATCCCCGGTGACCCCCTTGCAATGCAAATGCAGACCTGTGGGTGAATAACCTCCGCCCGGAGATGTCCCACGGCTTCGATACCATTCAAGGCCAAATTGACAATAATCTGCACCAGGGCATCGGCGTCGGCCTTTACTCTGCACGGTGTCCTCACAGGTGCCATGCCGACGGCTGATTCCCCCGTTTCCAAGCGCGCATCGATCCGCAAGTCGATGCCCAAGTGTCGCGCGATTGGCGATAACAGCGGAGCCGTACTCTCAATGAGCGGCAAAATCTCCACAACCTGGCGCTTGTCCAATCCCTCTGGCGATTTTCCCAGTGCCAAGAATCGCTGCAAATACTGTTCGATCAAGCCTAATTGCCGGGTCGCAACGTCGATCGCCTCGGATTCTCCCTGGGGACATTCCGCTGCGTGCAAGTCCAACGCTATCCGACATCCAGTGGCGGCGTTACGCATCTGATGCGCCAACCCGCCGCCAATTCTGGCCAGAATGCTCATCCGCTCCGTTTGTCGAATCTGCGTTTCAAACTCCGCCAAGGTGGCGGCCATCCGATTGGCGGTCAACCCAAGCTCCCGTACTTCGTCATCCTGCTGCGGAACCTCCGCCGGCCGGAAATCTCCCGAGGCGATCCGCTGCATCTGAGTTTGCAATCGCTCCAGCGGCCGAGTCATCCGGGCAGCGACCACCCACGCCCCCGCCGTCGTCAACGCGAGTGCCACACCGCCAATTCCCAACGCCGGATAGATCGCCGACCACCACGCATTGCGATACTCCTCCTGCGGGAACATCACGTGAAGTACCGCTGCACCCGCGCCAGACCCCGCCGATCGCGCCAACCGTACCTGAGTGTGAAAATAGTTGACGTCGCGCCAGCGAACCTGGTCTTCAAACGGAATGATCGTTCCGTCTGCCACGCTGACGGTACGTTCCTCGGTTCCCCCCAGCGAAAACTGTTCCCATCCCGGCTCACTCGATGCGATCACCTCCCCCGACGATCGGGCAACTACGTATGTGGCCCCGGACAATCCTTGCATCTGCCCCAGCACCAGGTCGGTAAGCGGGAAATTCGCGTCCGCCAATGTTGCCGCCATCTCTTGCAACTGCGTCTGAATCCGCAAGCGGGCACGCCTCGCGTTGAGCCCCGCAGTAAACAAGGTCACCGCCACAACAATGGCCGTCACAATGACGGCCAATCGCCACGCCAGCTGCCACCGAATCGGATATCGCATGTTTACATTCTCTCTCTTGTAGCATGTCGACTCACGGCCGAATTTTCGACATTGGTGTCGACGTAATCGACACCATTTCGCGTTGTGCAGCCGAACCAACTGGAATTTCAGGGCAACGAACATGAATTCTACATCAAATTGCCGATGGCATAGCATTTGCCGAAGGGGATTCCAACGGTTTAGCGTCCCAACGGTTCGGTCGGTCGTTGGGTGGGCCGGAGCAGCAAGTTTGGAAGAGCCGAGAAAGGGAGAATATGGAACGAGGATTGGCACGCCAACGGCGGCGACGGGGTTTTACGCTCGTGGAACTGTTGGTCGTGATCGCCATTATTGGGTTGTTGGTGGCATTGTTATTGCCAGCCGTCAATGCAGCTCGCGAAGCGGCTCGCAAGACGCAGTGCAAAAACGCTTTACGCCAGTTGGCGTTGGCCAACTTGAATTACGAGTCGGCACTGGGCAACTTGCCTCCCAGTGCCGTGCTCGATTTATCGGTAACTTCAACCGGGAACAATGGTTCTTGGGGAGTCCATGGTCGTATTTTGCCGTACTTGGAAGAGGGCAATCTTTACAGTGTTGTCGACACCAACGCCGCATGGGATTTTCAGACAGCGATCGACGGTTTGCGGATCGACATTTTCCAGTGCCCGACCGATTCGGAAGCGAACACGATGCGCGATCCTGGGGGAGGCAAGGCCAAGCTATTCTCCACGACTTATGGATTCAACATGGGCACTTGGTTTGTATACGATCCCGTTGAGCGTCGTGGAGGCGAGGGCGCCTTTTTTCCCGATAGCAATTTGAAGCTCAGTAAATTCAAGGACGGCACAAGCAAGACGCTGATGGTGTCGGAGGTGAGGGCCTGGACGAACTATTTGCGGAATGGTGGGCCGTCGACAGTGGTAATTCCCAACACCGTTGAGCAGGCCGCGGCGATTGCGGCGTCGGGTGGCGAATTCAAGAACACCGGACATACCGAATGGCCTGACGGCCGAGTGCATCACACGGGCTTTACGGCTGCGCTCGCGCCCAACTCGTTTGTTCCCTACAACAAGGACGGCGACACCATCGACGTCGACTACAACTCATGGCAAGAGGGAAAAAACGGCAGTGCGGGGAAACCCACGTATGCCATAATTACGTCGCGAAGCTATCATGCCGGATTGGTACAATCGGCGATGGTTGATGGCTCGGTCCGGGCGGTATCCGACGATGTTGACCTGCTCGTCTGGCGCGCGGCAGCTACCCGAGCCGGCAAGGAGGTCATGCCGCTGCCTGAGTAAGGCGGTAGGCTTTGGCGGCATTCGCGCCGAACAGCGCGGTTCGCTCGCCGGTCGATAGAGCTTGGGCGAATTGTTGCACGACCTCGAACCAGGCAGCATATCCGGTACGCAGCAGGCAGACCGGCCAATCGCTGCCGAACATCAGTCGATGGGCGCCAAATGCTTCGAGCGTCACATCCCAATAGGGACGAAGCATGTCAAGCGACCATTCCGGGTCGCGTACCTCCGTGGCGACCCCGGAGAACTTGCAGGCCACGTTGTCGCGACGGGCAAGTTCTTTTAGCGATCGGGCCCATCCGTCGTCGAATTGCGCGCTCCCGATCGTAGGTTTCGCAATGTGGTCCAGTACAAAGAACTGCCCGGGATGACGATCGACGAACCGGATCGTGTGTTCCAGGTGCTTGGCGAAGATCAAGATGTCATAGACCAACCCGAACTCGTGCAGTAACCCCACTCCGCGATTGATATCGTCTCGCAAGATAAACTCATCGTCGGGCTCGTCCTGCACGACGTGCCGTACGCCCTTCAGCCATGGTGATTGGGTTAGCCGCTGAAGCGTATCGTACAGATCATCGGCCACGAGCGGCACCCAGCCGACGACACCCAGCATGAACGGATGCTGTTCGGCCAGTCCGACCAGCCACTCCGTTTCTTCAAGAGATTGTCGGGCCTGGACGGCGACAGCGCCGTCGATGCCGACCTGTTGGAGGACATCCTGCAATTGCGCCGGGCCGAAATCGTGTTTCAGTACCGACATGTTGTCGCCGATCCATCCGTATTGCTGGGGATCGTATTGCCAAAGATGATGATGACTATCGATACGCATGGAAATGCTCCTGGATTACTGGGCGTTGAAAAATCACGCGATGCACCACAGCTTACTTCGGCAGATGCTATCTTGCACCGACAAATGGTCAAGTGTCTGACCCTGATTTTCTTGGCCCAGATTTACTTCATGATGGGCAAAGGCCGAATCTCCACTCCAACTCGTCGCGGCCACTTGACATCATCCGTACGATCCGGCAAGGTGTTTGTTCGAGCATCGTAATCAACTCGTGAGGCAATCATGGAAACAAGACCACTCGGCAAGACCGGACTGAATCTGACAAAACTGTCGTTTGGCGCGTCATCGTTGGGTGCCGAGTTTCGTTCGGTCGATCTGCAGCAGGCACTCCGCAGTGTGGAGGTGGCCATCGACCGGGGAATGAACTTCATCGATACGTCCGCGTACTATGGCCGTGGCATGAGCGAAGTCCTGTTGGGGCAAGTGCTACCCAAGATTCCTCGCGATAAGTACTATCTGGGCACAAAACTCGGACGCTATGCTCCCAGGCACTTCGACTTCAGCGCCCGCCGAGTTGCCGAAAGTGTCGATGTTTCCCTCGAACGCATGCGAGTCGATCATTTGGACATCGTTCTTTGCCATGATATCGAATTCGTCGACATGCGGCAGATTATCGATGAAACTTTGCCAGCCCTGCGCAAGGAAGTGGAAAAAGGGAAGGTGCGACTGATCGGTGTTAGCGGCTACCCAATGAAGATGTTTCAGTACATCCTGGGTCAAACCGACATCGATGTACTGTTGACGTACAACCACTACACGCTGCAGAACGATATGGCTCTGGAATTGGTCCCGGTTTGTCAGACGACGGGAGTGGGGCTCATGAACGCCGCTCCGTTTTCCGCACGCTTGTTGACCAACGCCCCCTTGCCGGCCTGGCACAAGGCCACCGCCGAAGTCCGCGCCATCGCCAAGCAAGCGGCCGATTATTGTCAGTCGCAAGGGGTCGATATCGCCCAACTGGCGCTGCAGTTTTCTTTGGCCCATCCTGCCTTCGCCACGTGCGTCACAGGTTCAGCCAATCCGGAACGCATCATGCAATGGGCCGATTGGGCAGAGCTGCCGATAGACCAGCCGTTGCTGGCCGAGGTGCAACGCATCCTGCAACCCATTCACAATTGGTTCTACATCGAAGGACGCCCGGAGAACAACGATGAATCCCGACAGTAGCTCGACCACTCGCTACTTCGCGTCTTACTGTCTCCCAATCGCCGTGGTCTGCGTCGTGACGTTCTTCACCGGCGCGTCGGCTGATGTGCTGGCTGAGCAGCCCTCTTCAGCGAAACTGGCCAATACCGATCTTCTGACCATGCAGGGGGATATCGCCAGCCAGCTCGTTGACGCCGCCGATCAGTTTCTCGATCAACAGCTCATCGACTCGCACACTTCGCGGGAACGACATTGGCAACGGGAATTGAGCTCGCAACGCGCCTATGCAGTGTCGATCGCGTCAAATCGCAGTCGATTGCGGAGAATTCTCGGTATCGCCAACGAATCGATTGCCTGTAGGGAGTTGAGTTTGCTTGCTACCACGGAGCATTCGGCCCTAGTTGGCACCGGCGACGGCTACGAAGTCCTCGAAGTGCAATGGTCAGCATTTGGCGATGTGACGGGATTTGGGCTGATGCTCGAACCTAAAGATCGAGCCGCAGTGGTCAACGTCGTCGCCATTCCACATTGCGACATTACACCCGAACAGCTTTGCGGTCTGGTTCCTGGCTTGCCGGCGCAATCCCAATTCGCTCGGCGATTGGCCGAAAGCGGTTGCCGTGTCGTTATTCCGCTATTGATCAACCGCACGCCCAAGATGCGAGGAATTAGTCATCGTGAGTGGTTGCATCGAGCGGCATATGAGATGGGGCGGACGCTTACTGGATATGAATTGGAAAAGGTATTGGCGCTCGTCAGTTATTTCGACCAGCAGGATCTGCCGGTCGGCGTTTTCGGTTGGGGGGATGGTGGGCGGTTGGCGACGTATGCCGCCGCACTTGACGATCGCATCGATGTGGTCGTGACCAGCGGCGATTTCGGCAGTCTGGCGACACTCTGGCGGCAGCCGCTGGATCGCATGGTGTTTTCGTTACTTGACGAATTCGACGATGCCCGATTGGCCGCCATGATCGCCCCACGACGCATGATCGTCGAATATGGGACGGCCCCCACTGCGAACGTAGCAATGGGTGCTGGCAACGGTGGCGCACCCTACACGATCGAAGACGCACGAGCGGACGTCGTGGAAACCGAAGTCCAGGCCGCTCGTCGGCTTGCAAGCGGATTGACGGAAGAAGATTGGCTGACGGCTACCAAGGCCAATCATCCCGGTCATGAGTCGACACTTGCTGAATGGTTGAATACCTCGAACCAACAAGTATCCGTGGTAGTCGACGGAGTCGCACCTCAAGCGGCACGCGCTCTGACGGACCCGCAACAGCGTCATGCACAGCAATTTGCCGAGCTCGACCGCCACACGCAGTCACTCTTGCGCGACAGCCAGTGGGCGCGACAGGAACGCTTCTGGAAACAATTGGACACCAGTTCACTCCAGGCATACGAATCCTCCCTCGCGCCGTTGCGCAAATCGTTTTATGATGATGTTATCGGACGCTTTGATTTGCCGTTGGCCGATCCTCACCCTCGCTCGCGCACGATCGAGGAAACCGATCAATGGATCCGATACGAAGTGGTACTGGATGTGTTTGATGGCTTGTTTGCGTATGGCCTACTGACAGTTCCCAAAGGCATTGGTGACGGCGAGCGGCGACCGGTTGTGGTGTGCCAGCATGGCCTGGAAGGTCGACCGCAGAGCGTGATCGGCGAGAAAGATTTTCACTATTACAAGGCGTTCGCGACGGCGTTGGCCGAGCGAGGCTATGTGACGTTCGCACCACAGAATCCCTACATCTTTGAAGATCGCTTTCGAACGCTACAGCGCAAAGCCAATACGATCGGCAAGACATTGTTTTCGCTGATCGTGCCGCAGCACCAGCAGATCGTCAATTGGCTGCAGACGCTACCCTGCGTTGACGGTGATCGGATCGCGTTTTACGGGTTGAGCTACGGCGGCAAGACGGCGATGCGAGTGCCACCGTTGGTAAGGGAGTACTGCCTGTCTATCTGTTCGGCTGATTTCAACGAATGGGTTGACAAGAATGCGTCGACGCACAATCCGCGTAGCTACGTGAACACTGGTGAATACGAAATCTTCGAATGGAATCTGGGGCACACGTTCAATTACGCGGAGATGGCCGCATTGATTGCCCCTCGTCCGTTCATGGTTGAGCGTGGACACAGCGACGGGGTGGCCGACGATTGGACGGTTGCTTGGGAATATGCCAAAGTGCGGCGATTGTATGCAGCTGAATTGAAAATCGGCGAACGCACGGAGATCGAATGGTTCGATGGCCCCCACTCGATCAATGGCGTGGGGACTTACCAGTTTCTCGATCGTCACTTTCGCTGAACATTCCGCGGTCGCGCAGTTTGCCGTTGTGAAGACGATACTGTCGATCGGCATACTCATCGGCTTCGCTTCCATGCGTAACCACGACCACTGTGCCACCACCTTGGCAGAACTCGCTGAGCATCCGCAGGACTTCCTCGGTATTCTCGGAATCGAGATTGCCGGTCGGTTCGTCAGCCAGGATCAGGTCGGGTTGTGAGACCAGTGCGCGGGCCAGCGCGGTTCGCTGGCATTCGCCAACGCTCAATTGGCCCGGCCGATGGCGGGAACGCTGCTGCAGCCCAACACGTTCCAACCAAGTATCGGTACGCTTGCCCGTATCGTGCCGAGCGACGGCGCCCAGCCGAATGTTCTGGCGAACGTCGAGATATGGCAGCAAATGGAACATCTGAAAGACGAAGCCGATGTGTTGGGCGCGAAACCGCGCCAACTGACCTCGCGACAATTGATATAGGTCGGTTTCGGCAACACCGACCGTCCCCTCGTGGGGGCGTAACATACCGCCAAGCGTCAACAGCAGTGTCGACTTGCCCGATCCACTGGCACCATGGATGGTGACGAACTGACCGCGCTCAACGTCCATGCTGACGTTGTCCAGCGCGGTAATCGTTGTACCTCGTGCGCGAAACCGACGAGTCACGTGACGCAATGAAATCATCATTCTTGGTTCCTCAGCGAGTGGGCGGGATCCTGACTGATCGCCAACGCGGCAGGGATCAAGCTGGCCACGATACTGAACAACGGCGCGTAAAGGAGCGACCACCACAACAGGGATGTCATCGGTTTGATCCCCTTAGCGGTTACCGGAAAGATGGCAGGACCATAATGAGTGGCCAACCACGTGCCCGCGAGATAACCAATGATTCCGGCAAGCAGGCCGAGCAATGCAGCACGACCCAAGACGAGCGTGCCGATTGAAGAGGAACCATAGCCCAGCGCCCGGAGGATCCCCATCTCGCTGGTTCGTTGCCGTACGTTGACAATGGCCAGCGCTGCCAGCCAGATTGCGACGACAGCGAGCATGGCTGTCGTGACAAACACGGCGTATTTTTCGGAGGTTTGACGTTGTCGGGCCCGTGCTTCGGCAATGGCGCCGAGCATAATAACTTGGGCGTCGGGGAGCGCCTTTTCGATTGCGGCCTGAAGCAGCGCTTGTGGGTTTTCTGTTTGCGCGATACAGAGGCAATCAATGGCCTTGATTTCATTGATTTGTCCCGGCATTTGCAGGATTGCCTGGGCATCGGACAAGTTCGCAACAATCCGCACGTCGTCGCTGGTCCCCATGGCCGGGGCGACGCGTGCGACCTGAAACGATGTGCCGGCAACGGTGATCGAGTCCCCTTTTTTCGCTCCCAGCTGATTTGCGATTTGGTGGCCCAGCTCCACTTTTCCGGCCTCGACAGCGGTGACCATCGGCGACTTTTCGCTCCCCGGCGGAGAGCGCTCGCCCGTGATCCCCATCAAGATCGCCGTCGCATCGGCCACTTGAATCGGGCGTTGTAATACTCCCACCAAATGATTGTAGGAGACGTCTTTCAGGTTGGCCAACGTATCGAGGGCCGCCTCGGGCAGGGTGTGCTCGGAGTATTCGCGGAGCAGGAACTGCGAGATATCGGTATCACGTGCGTCGATTCGCAGGTTAAACCCCATATCGCGGGTAACCCGTCGCGTTTCGCGTTGGTTGGCCTCTTGCGTGATCGTAAGCGCCACACACATGGCTACGCCGGCCGCCACGGCCAGCGTGCCGAGCAGAAAACTGATCCATCGATACGTCGCTTCGCGAAGGATAAGCTGGAGCATCGGTTCGCGCTTTCGGCCGAGAGAGTGGGCAAGTGGTAGGAGGTATCAACATCGCAACAGTCGCAACGCACATCACCATTGTACCCTCTGGCAGGCGGGGTTGTCTGCGGCCGAAGGCCGTTTGCCTGGTTTCAAGAACTCGATTGGCAGTCTAAAGTGATGGGGACGCAGGCCATAGCCCAAGGGAAGATAACAACATGAGTAGATCGATCGGCATATTGACATCGGGAGGGGACTGCCCGGGACTGAACGCAGCAATTCGAGGCGTCGGAAAGGCGGGGTTCGAGGTCCACGGAATGACCATCATCGGATTTCGGGATGGCTTTCGTGGGTTGATGCAGGATAGGCACGTGACGCTCGATAGCGACTCGCTTTCGAACATTCTTACTCAAGGCGGCACGATCCTGGGTACCAGCCGGGACAAGCCGCATCGAATGTTGGTCGGCAACAAGGTTCTGGATATGACCGATGTGATGGTGGAGGTCTACCACAAGCATCATTTGGAAGCACTGGTTTGTTTGGGAGGCGGTGGTACTCAGAAGAATGCCATGCGGTTAGCCGAGAAGGGGTTGAAGATCGTTACGCTTCCCAAGACCATTGACAACGATGTGGCTGAGACCGACGTGACTTTCGGTTTTGATACGGCACTTGCTATCGCTACCGATGCCGTGGACCGACTGCATTCGACGGCAACGAGTCATAACCGGATTATCGTCGTGGAGATCATGGGGCACCGAGCGGGTTGGCTGGCGTTGGGTGCCGGTTTGGCGGGGGGGGCGGATGCGATCTTGATTCCCGAGATCCCCTACGATGTGGAACGGATCGCTGAATCAATTCGCGCTCGTACGCGACGCGGGAAACGCTTCAGCATCGTTGCCGTTGCCGAAGGAGCTCTCTCGCAGGAAAACGCCATGCTCTTTGCCCAACTAAGAAAACAAAAGGACGAGGCAAAAACAAAAAAGGAAAAGGACGATATCCGCGAACAGTTGGTGGCCCTTGATCAAAGCCACGACGGCAATACATTGCGGTTGACTCGCGACCTCGAGCAGCGAACCGGATTGGAATCGCGATTGACAATATTGGGGCACTTGCAGCGAGGGGGAACACCGTCAGCGAGCGACCGTCTGTTGGCGACGATCCTGGGCACGGGTGCGTGTGAGTTAATCAGTCAGGGCAAAAGTGGTTTCATGATGGCAATTCAAGGGCAGAAAGCTGTTCCCGTGCCACTGGAAAAGGTCTCTGGCGCGAAAAAGTTGGTCCCGATCGATCACCCCTGGGTCCGCGCCGCAAGACAATTAGGCGTCTGCCTCGGAGACTAAGCGGAACGGCGCAAGCCGTCCGGGTATTCGAGGTTTCGCGAGATGATGCGCGAATAGGCGAAGGCAGGATGATTTTGGGGCAGGATGATGAGGGACCGGTGGGCAGCGACGGTTCGGTGGGCTCGGATGCGTCGGGGCACGTCGTGTGGCCGGGCTGTTCGCGCTGGTCAGACTTGGTTGCGTGCGATTTAGCGCGCACTGTGCGAAGCGAGCGCACTTGGCAGATGGCCGTGCGCTCTTTTTGCTGTGCACCATCGCCGTACCGCACAATAGTGGTGGCGTAGCGGGTTGGCATCCAACTTGCACCCTGATCCTGGCCCTCCCGCGCGATCGAGTGATCCTCCCCCCGGCGTGGTGCCATCATGCGTTTCCTTTCGACTGACGTTCTCGCTCCCACACTGATCGCATTGATCGGTTGTGTCTTCCTCAGCGATTGGCTGACCATCGGCCGCAGTGTCGACCGTCAGCTGCGCGAGCCTGGACAGGATCATGTGCAAACCGGGCAGCGGGCCAGCACGGCGACGGTGCTGCAGGCACAAACGCCCACCGTGGGGCGGGGCAAGCCGGCCGCTGTTTCGGGCAGCTGGTCGGGTTTTCGCGGTGACCATCGTGATGCGATTAGCACCGACAGCACGAGCTTGGCCTCGGTATGGGCGGCCGATGGTCCGCCGGTGTTATGGTCTGTACCTTTGGGGGAAGGTTATGCTGGGCCAGCGATCAGCAATGGCCGCGTGTTCGTGCTTGACTACGACCAGCAGCAGCAATGCGATACACTCCGCTCCCTTTCCTTGGACGACGGGGCCGAGATCTGGCACAACAGCTACCCAGTGCAATTGACTCGCAATCACGGCATGTCTCGCACCGTGCCGGTTTTGCACAAAGGGCACGTGCTGACGCTCGGGCCCCGTTGTCAGCTGGCATGCTGGGATCAGGCAACTGGAACATGTCAGTGGATCATGGACCTTGTCCAGCAGTTTGGTACCACGGTTCCACGTTGGTATACCGGCCAGTGTCCGCTGGTCGCAAATGATAACGTGATCGTTGCCCCGTGTGGGCCGCAGGCGTTGTTGGCGGCGGTGGACGTGGCGACGGGAAAAACTGTGTGGCAAACGGCCAACCCCCGCAACTGGAAGATGACGCACTCGTCGATCGTCACGATGCGATTGGGCGATCGAGAGACGTTTGTGTATTGTGCCGATCAAGGGATCGTGGGGGTTGATGCCGAAGATGGACAGCTCGTCTGGGAATCGACCGAATGGACAGAAAAATTTGCCACGAGTCCGTCACCCGTTGTGTTGCCGGGAAATCGCATCTTCGTTTCCAGTGGCTACGATGGTGCGGTCGGTGCGAAGATCCTGCGGATCGAACAGCGAGACAGCCAGTACATTGTGACCGTTGAGTCCACGCTCGCGCCCGCTCAGTTCAATGCCGAGCAACAGACACCCATTTTGCGCGATGGTCATCTATTCGGCGTCCGCAAGCGAGGGGGTGGGCAGCTCGTGTGTATGAACCTGGACGGCGAGCCGCTCTGGGATAGCGGCAACGACCGGTTTGGCCATGGCCCGTTTCTGTTTGCCGACGGCAGACTACTGTTGCTCGACAACAATGGCACGCTCACGATGGCAACCGCGTCGGCCGAAGGGTACGAGCGTTTGGCGCAGGCCGTCGTTCTCGAGGACGCTCATGACGCCTGGGGACCGATGGCGGTCGTGGCGGG
>JAGQPD010000306.1 GCA_020426865.1 Planctomycetales bacterium | reverse complement strand
TCGAGCAAACTTGCGAACGTAACGCCGCAACAATCGTCGATAGTGAAAGTATTCTACCTCTAACTGATGACGAGGTGTGGCGAGATAACGGAGCCCACCCGAAAGATTTTGCCTGACCTTCGCCTTCTCGCGCCGAAACCACGCGGCCAATCGGGGATGTTCTCGCTGGGAAACCCAGAACCTGGCGATCAGCTGGGCCTGATAGTCGGTCAAACCCCATTGCCCGCTGTTGGGTTGTGTGAGCCCGGCGATGAACAAGTCATCGCAATCGGGATGAAACGTATTGAGGAATAACCGCGGATGGCCGTCGTGCCAGTTGAGGTGGTCCTGATCAATGAAGGGAAATCGGATGCGATAGCCAGTGGCACAAATAACAATGTCGATCGTTTCCCGCGTCCCGTCGATAAACTCGACGACGTTGCCGTCCAGCTTCTGTACGTTGGGCCTGATGTGGATCCGTCCGTGCCCGACATAATACAACAACTGTGAATTGATGATCGGATGCGTTTCAAACAGTTGATGATCTGGTTTGGGAAGCCCATACTTCTCGGGTCGACCGACGGCGATCCTTACGGTCCACTCCGAGATACGTCGGTACAGCCACCACGGGATTCGCCACCGCTGCAACCAGTCGCCGCACGCGTCGGTGGGACTTCCTAAGAGAAACTTCGGTAGAAAATGGTAGCCTCGCCGCAGACTATGGTGCACGCTCGCCGCGTGCAGCGCTGCCTCCACCGCAATGTCGCATCCTGAATTCCCCCCTCCTACCACTAACACCCGTTGGCCCCGCAATAGTTCGGGCGTTTTGTAGTCGTGCGAATGCACGACCCGTCCGGCAAATTTCCCCGGCCATTGGGGAATCAGCGGATCCCAATGGTGGCCGTTGGCGATGATCAGCCCGGCGAACCATTCTCCCTGCGGCGATCGACTGGTCCGCACCAACCAACCGCTTCGCTCGCGCGTGATTTGCGTTATCTCGGTTTCGAATGCGATCCTCGGGTACAAGCCGAAGTGCCTGGCGTAGGAACGCAGGTACTGCCAGGCCTGCGCGTGACTAGGGTAAGGTGGGTACTCGGCCGGCATCGGATAGTCCGTGAACTCGGTCATCCGCTTGGAAGAGATCATGTGGGTCGAGCGATAGACGCTGCTGTGGGGCGAACCGAAATACCAGTTTCCCCCGACGTCATCCTGCCGCTCAAAGACTTGAAATGGGATCCCCCAGTCGGCGAGGTTCTTCGCGCAGGTCAGGCCAGACGGTCCCGCCCCGACGATGCAAACGGCACCGTCTACGTCCAATCGCTGTTCCCCATCTTGTTTCATAGCAACACTTTAGGACATGCCATCGGCGACCGACAAGGCGTCGTAAGCGCTGACTCCTCCATCCCGTCCAGTCCGATATCATCCGACGCCCGCCCCGGCTCCCCACCTACTCGCCGAACGGAAGTCAAATATGTATATTTTCTTTTTATCAAAAATACTGGAAATGTTTGTTTTCTTGGATAAAATGATGGAAGTAGATTCGCGGAAGCGAGTGATTCATCGGCAAATCACGAGTTTTACGGCGATGCGGAATATAACGGGAGCAAGTACGGGAGCAAGTACGTGGTGCGCGGCGGGGATAACCGGCGAGCGACAACGTTATTTTCCTGGACAGGATAAATCAAAAAGAAAAACATAATTGCTCATTCCATAGCTTGACTGAACGTCGTTGTGTACGAAGAATCCTGTTCGACGAGTGTGTTGGACGGGTGGAAGTTTGACGGAGCGGAGGGATGAGCGGAAAGGTCGCCAGGTGGACCAGATGGAGATAGCAGTGGATCAGAAAGGAGCGAAAATGACGCACTCAAGTTCGGCGGAGGAGTACAAGTTGGTGAGTAGTTTTGAAGCGGTGCGGAAGACATTGCTTCAGGATGGCTACGAGGATCGGTTGGACAAGCCGCTGGCGTATTGGGCGTTGCCGAACGATCGCCGGTTACCGTTAGCGTTTTTGGGGCGTTCGTTGCGGGAGTTGTTAGCGACGCCGTTTAACGAGTTGACGGCGACGCGGGGGATTGGTCAGAAGAAGATCAGTTCGTTGGTGAAGTTATTGCATCGGGCGACGAGTGACACGGCGCCGGCCGTACCATTTGGGTTGAGTGAATTGGCCAAGGAGATCCAATCGCGAGATGGCGAATTGAGGTTGGCGGACACGGCGGCCTTTGATCCGTCATTGGTATCGGAGGCGTTGTGGGTCCAGTGGCGGGACACGGTGCGACGATTTGAGTTGGGTGACGAGAAGCTTGGTCGATTGGCCCCGTCGCTTCAATCGTTGCCGACGGTCATTTGGCGGACGCCGTTATCGGAGTATTTGGATCGCACGGTGGACGAGATCCGTCACATGCGGACGCATGGTGAAAAGCGGGTACGGGTGATTTTAGAAGTGTTCCATGCCGTGCATCAATTGCTTAACGGTGGAAATGCCGAAAGCCATTTAGCGGTGCGTTTAATCCCGAATCAAATCTGTCCGGTCATGCAATGGGTGGATGTTGTATGTCGGGAGGGTCGGATTCCTGGTCGCGACGAGTTGCGATCGGAGTTGGTTGATCCGCTGTTGGAGCAGATCATGGTGGACTCCGGCGAAGTGGTCCACAACCTTGCGTGCGAACGATTGGGGATCAACGGCGAGCCGAAGAGTGTGCGGGTGCAATCGCACGAGATGGGTGTGACACGTGCTCGGATCTATCAGCTGCTGGAAGACTGCGCCAAGGTGATGGAAGTACGTTGGCCAGAGGGAGCCGATGCGCTGGGACGCTTGGCCAAGATATACAGCAGCGAGTCGGCACCGGCAGCGGCGGTAACGTTATTCGAAGCTACATTGGAATTGTTCTATCCAGCCAAGGGGTCGTTATCGGCGGGCGAAGGTGCCGACCTCAACGATGCCGCTGAACGCGAACCCGAATAGGCCTTCAGCCGCCAACAAGTCATTGTTCGATGTTGCTACTCGCTTACCCGGCGCGCCGCCGCTGTGCTGCGCGTCGGGTGGGCGGTGTCGCTGGGAATGACAAGGTGATGGCCTCTTCTCCCAAAGCCGTCTCCGTAACGGGCTCCAGCGGTGAGGCCGAAGCCGTACCGGCTAATCGACCGGCCAGATGTCCCAACGCTATCGTCAAGGCCCTCGTCGACGGCACTTGCGACACAATATTGGTCATCACTACCAGCGGATGTGCGAGTGTGTGCCGCCAGCGACTGTGGGCGTGGTCAACGTGCAAGGCGTGATGACGACGATATACTAATTCCGAGCCAAAACCTGTCTGCCATGCGCTCCCCAATTGTCCACGGTGCATTTGCCGGAGCCAATGGCTCATCGGCGCGACAATCTTGCTTGCCGGTTCCACTCGACTTTGCAATCCATGCCGGATCAACGATAGCGATAAATCGACGTCGGCCATCAGCGGCCCGACTCGAGGATCCCAACCACCCACCTGGCACAATGACTCCCGCCGGTAAAAGCCCGCCCAACAGATGGGGCCCGTGATTGGCATGCGAGATACGTTCGTGTCTGATTCGTCGCGAGATACCTGTACGAACTTGCGACTCCCTCCCGCGCCGTAACGGAGTCCCACCGTCGGTGGTGTTCGATCGTCGGCCGCGTCGAGGATCATCGGCGAAAGGGAGCCGATGCCGCGGTTGCATTGCATCACGGCCAACGCCGCGTCGCACCATCCGCGCCTGACGGTCGCTCCTGCGTGTAACAAATGAACCACCGGGGCCGTTGCACTCTTGACCCCAGCATTGGCCATCGCCAGCCAATCTGCCCGCTTGCGGACGCGGACGAATCGTACCTCGTCGTCCAACGCATAGGGGTCATGGTAGTCCTCGCGGCAAGTCACCAGGACTTCACATGCCGCCGGACGATTTTCGAGAACCGAGACCAATGTCTCTTCCAACGCCGATGGATCGCCGCCATGCGGCACGATGATCGATAGCCGATTCACGGAATACCTTCCTTGGTATGTCGGCGGCCCCACCCAGACTATAGTTGGCTGGTAGGGCTCGGGGTCTGCAGTGCAAGCTGTTCCGCACCTACTCTTCGGCAAAGGAGTGGCATGGAGTTTATATGAAGACGTTACTGGCCGTTCGTGGCGGTTACACCGCCCGTTCCAGCCGCCCAATCGGTACACCTTACCTAGGCCTCGCCTGCCGCTCCCCACACCTGTACGAGCTCGACCAAGACCTCGGCCGCCTGCACCATCTCGTCGAGACACGCCCATTCCAATGGCGAATGCGGGTTGTGTTGACCGGTCGACAGATTGGGAGTTGGCAATCCGAGCTCGGTAAACCGCGAACCATCCGTACCTCCACGCACGATTTCGCGTTTCGCCGTCCGTCCCAGACGCTGGTGGGCCAGTTCGGCAAACTCGACAATGCGCGGCTGCTGCCGTAAATCATCCCCGAGATTTCGGTACTGTCGCTGAATCTGCACCTCAATTTCGCCACCAGGAAATTCTTCGCTAGCATCAATCGCCAGTCGGCGGAGTAGATTGGCCTTCTCCTCAAGTTCGTCAGTGTCGAAATCACGCAACAAAACCTTCAGCTCCACTCGATCGACGCCACCCTGCATCACATAGGGATGCAGAAACCCGTGGCGCCCCTCCGTCGTTTCGGGGGAGAGTCCGTCCAGCGGGAGATGAGCCAGGAAGTAACCGGCTGCACGAATCGCATTGACCATCCTCCCCTTGGCAATCGACGGATGGATGTTAACGCCTCGAAACGTGACGATCGCCATGTCCGCCGAAAAGGTCTCGACATCAATCGTGTCAGCGCCCGATCCATCCAGCGTATAGCACGCCGCCGCCCCTAACGCCGGCACGTCGACATGGTCGACACCACGCCCAATCTCTTCATCGCAAGTGAAGAGTATCCGCACCGGGCCATGGATAATATCGGGGCGGGCGGTCAATTGCGACGCCAATTCCATGATGACCGCTACCCCAGCCTTGTCGTCGCCTCCCAATAACGTGGTCCCGTCGGTCGTGATCAACGTCCGACCGATCATCGTCGCCAATTCGGGATTCTCTTCCATCCGAATGACCTTGGTGGTATCTCCTGGCAGCACGATATCGCCACCGGAGTAGGCATCGATGACTTGCGGACGAACGTCCTTGCCCGTCGTCTCCGGCGACGTGTCCAGATGGGAATTGAACACGATGCAGGGAAGATCGTCGCCGGCATTGGAGCCGATGGTCGCATGGACGATGGCGTGCTCGTCCTGACGGACATCGTGGCATCCCATCTGTTGCAGTTGTTCCACCAGTACCCTGCCCAATTCCCACTGGCCGGGTGAGCTGGGATACGTGTCGCTATCATCGCGCGCGGTCGTGTCAATCGACACGTATTGCAAAAACCGCTGCAGCAGCCGCGATCGGTCAATCATGGGATCGAGACCTTGATGGAGGAAA
Source organism: Planctomycetales bacterium (assembly GCA_020426865.1). Classification (GTDB taxonomy): domain Bacteria; phylum Planctomycetota; class Planctomycetia; order Pirellulales; family Pirellulaceae; genus JAGQPD01. The sequence goes on along the minus strand of JAGQPD010000306.1, from coordinate 3,031 downwards.
TAGGCAGTTAGGATGCTGTTGGCGCCAGCGGATCCGGGCCGCAACCTGCGAGATCGTCATTCCTTCGGGTCCTTCTCCTTTTTGGGAATGATCTCGAACCAATCAGGGTAGAGACCATACATTTCTCCCGTCCGGTAGATGGCCCACACCTTGACGTTGGCACCCTCCGCGGGGGGCGACTTGTGTCCTGACGGACCTGGTTCCGACAGAGTAACGCCAGGTTTTAAATCGAATGAATAGACATACATGTGTTGTTGATGTTGAGGAAACTCCCCGCGATGCTTTGTTTCGATGCGAACCAGCGCAACATGCTCGATGTAGTCACCGCTGGATCGGCTAAATACCTTTTCCACGGTTCCACTAACCACGTGCGTCGCCCGCTCTTTCTCTTCATATTCAAGTTCGGCAGTGACCAGCGACGGCAGACCAACTACCAGCAGCAGCACAACAGAACGTAGGGATCGTTTCATGGTTCGCCTTTCCGCAACGACGCGCACAGGGGTGGGCTGGGAATTGTCGAATGGTGCCGCACCGTAGGCTATCGCAGAATCCGACGTAAATCAAGCACCAACGGAGATCGAACCGTAACTGTCGCATGGATGACCGGCCGGGGCACGGTGGTGTTTGGGAACACCATTCGCTATCGTAAGAGGTCGTGACCGTGTGAGCACCGCGCCTTTCAAGTTGCTTCGTCCGATGAAACAATCGATTCGTTTTCTGGTATTCGATGTGGAGAGCGTCGCCGATGGCGACTTGGTATCGGAACTGCGGTATCCCGCACAGCAATTGTCCGCGAAAGCCGCGATTGCTCAGTATCGGGCCGAGCTGTTGGAAACAACGGGTAAGGATTTCGTGCCTTACACGTATCAAGTACCGATCTCTGTCGTTGTGGCCAAGGTCCGGGACGATTATGTGTTGGACGACGTCGTAGCGCTGGACGAACCCGAGTTCCGGTCGTACGTGATGACCGAACGTTTTTGGCGCGGGTGGGAGCTGTATCAACGGCCGACGCTGGTCAGTTTCAATGGGCGTAGCTTCGATATTCCGCTGTTGGAACTGTCGGCGTTTCGCTATGGAATCAGTGTGCCGGCCTGGTTCGATGAATCAGGCCGTTCCTGGGAACAGCCACGCAATCGTTACAACACAACGGCCCATCTGGATCTTCAGGATCTCCTCGTCAACTATGGCGCCACACGCTTCAATGGCGGTCTGAATCTGGCGGCCAACCTGCTGGGAAAACCAGGAAAAATGGAAGTCCAAGGAGACATGGTCCAGCAGCTGTACGATGCAGGACAGCTGACGGAAATCAACGACTACTGTCGTTGTGATGTCCTCGATACCTACTTCGTCTTTCTGCGAACGCGAGTTCTACTCGGAAAGATCACGCTAGCGCGCGAGCAGGAACTGGTGGTCGAGACCAAGGAATGGCTCAAGCAGCGGGCACTCACGATGCCGGTCTACACCAAGTATCTGGACAACTGGCGCGACTGGGAGAACCCCTGGCCAACGGACGGAGCCCCCTCATGAGCAACTGCCCACACAGGCCGACCCCCAACGGCCGGCCTGCGCGGTATAGTGTACTTGTGTATATATTATGTGGTTCGAGGTATTAGCGTGGCAGCTCGATCAGGTGGTGAAGCCACTTGAAGGTGTTGCGGACGTATGAGGGATGCCACAGGACGTTCGTCCGGGCCAGACCGTCGCACGAGCGATACGAGTAGGCACCCCGGTAGTGGGGAAGCGAATTGTGGGGCATCATCGGCGGGTAGGTGAAGTAGTGGTATCCCACGTGTTTGGGGGTCGCGAATGGGACTGGATAGGATGGGGCTTGGTAGCCGCACAGGATCGCTCCGCCTGATCCATCGCCGCAACCGCAGCCATCGCCATCTCCCACTGAGACACTGCAACCACCGCCGCAGCCTCCCAGGCAGCCAAATAATTGATCGGTGGCAACAAACGTCACGCCCCGACCTCGCAATCCACCACCGCGACAAGCCGAGAATAGTCCCCCTCCGCCCATGCCGCACCCGCCGCACCCGCCACAGCCGCCACAGCCCACGCCGCAGCCGGCGTCGTAGCCACATCCGCAGGTGGTGGTGCAGCCGCCATCGCAGTAGCCGGCCCACAGGTCTGATGCGCAGCTGGAGGACCCGCAACCACAGCCGCCATCGCAGCTGGCGCTGTCGCTGAAGGTGATCGGCGCCGAGCCGCCGCAGGAGGGGCAACCGGCCAACAACTGCGGGCTGGACAGGGCCAGGAGGGTTGTGGCCGCGATGGTGCTGAGAATCCGCAGGCGGAAATCGGAATGGTGACGAGCAGACATGAGGAGTTTTCCTTGTAAAACGAGACGAGTTACAGGTAGTTTACGATGGAATTCGTCATCGCCCGCGTCGACGGTCGCCGTTGGCTCGCCGTAGCGTTACGGTAAGGGGCGGGACCAGCGTCGACAAACAAATAGACAGGCGAACGATGGCAAATAGAAAGGCGAAAGATGGTTTGTAAGGGGTTGACGGGGGTGGTGCGACCGGCCTGGCGGCCGGTGGGGTGGGAGCGAAAGAGCAATTGCGACTGTGATTGTCTTCGCTATTCGGTATTTCGGAATGTGCACGTCGTGCGGATGAGACTTTATTGACGGAAAGTTTCTCCTTTTCCGCTTTTCGCGGACATCCGCTACGTGCCGTCTTGACGGATTCCCTGACGATCGATCCCTCCCTTCTTAACTCCGTAAACCCCTATCCCTTAAACTCGCAAAACCCTAAAGACTAGAGCTTGCCTAATCGTTATAATTTGCGGCGTCGTCGTCGAGCGGCGAGCGGGTCAGTTAAGATTCAGGAGAGCAGACAACGGAGTGCAAGGCGTGGCGAAGGTCAAACGGAAGGTCAAACGGAAGGTCAAGAAGTCGAAGCGATTGGGGGATGCCAATGGACAGCTGCATTCGGCTGGTGAGGTCGGGGGGGCCACCAATGGCGCGGCCGATCAATCTGGTGGGAACGGGGCGGTGGTCGAGGCGACGAAGAAGCGGCGACGGGCG
>JAGQPD010000305.1 GCA_020426865.1 Planctomycetales bacterium | reverse complement strand
CTTCCATTTCCGGTCCGGACAGTCCGCTGACGAATGTCACCGTCGCGTCGTGTGGCTGAAGGCGTGACGTGGTGACTTGGGTTCCTGTCCAGGACGCATGAGACGCAAATACGTTGTTTCGGTCGCTGGCGTCGCTCGCGTCGGGAGGCTCCGGGGTGTGAGCGTGTGAGGCGTAGGTAACGGAGCGTGTCGGAACTTCCGGCGCGGCCGGTCCTTCATGGGAACGGACAAGCAAGTGCGAAGCGACCAATGCCATGATCGTTAGTGCGGTGCCCAGTACGGGTGTAGCCAGTTTCCAGCGATTCGACCGGAACGTTTTTCTGGTGTCCGGCGGATGTTGAAGGTCTGGGGGGGATGGAGGGTAATGCCTGGCAAGCCGCTGTGCGTCGGCCTGCAACTGTGTGGCTAATTCCCACAAGGCGTCAGGGAGGAAGCGATCGGTGTCACGATCGTTGGTCGCATCGTTGTTGTATCGTTCGTTGGGGTCGGGGGGAAACACGACATTCATCTTAACCGCGCCTCCGTTGAATGACCGAGGATTCGGTGAGATGCCATTGTTGAATGATGTCTTCGTCGCAGTGTGCCGGTGCACAGCGGAGAACTTCTTCGGCATTGGCCAGTTTCTCTCGGAGGGCAGCGAGGCCGAGGGAGATTCGCGATTTGACCGTCCCCACCGGACAGCCCATGACCTGTGCGATCTCGTCGTATCGCAGCCCTTCGCTGAATCGCAGAACCAAAGCTTGACGCTGGCCGTCGTTCAATTCCGCGACAACGGCCCACAAGCTGTTCTTCCATTGTGCCACCTCAATCGCCGTTTCGGCGGCAGGAATCGTCGCTCGGTCGGTCGGTGTTCGGTCGCTCAGCACCTGCAACTTGCGGTGGTGCATCCCCAATTGACGTCTCCGTCGCCGCTCCAGATTCAAAAGCACGCCATAGAGCCATGTAAAGAGCGAGCTGCGACCTTCGAATGCCTGCGGATTTCGGGAGAGCACCAGGAAGGTTTCTTGAGCGAGATCGTCGGCATCCCAGGGGCTACCGGTCATCACGAGGGCGGCGCGATGGAGCCGATCGAAGTGCTGGCGCGCAATTCGTTCGACTTCGAGCGGCTTGGTTTCGTGGGGTTTCATCGCCCAACTGCCTTCGTTCTGCGTTATGGTCCGCGTTGCGTTGGCGGTGACCTGCCAGTATTCTGCCGCCGATTCTCAGCGACAGGACGCTCCGCGGCGATTTTGACAGGACTGATGTATTCTACACACTTGATACAACCTGCCCTAGACAATGCGTGCCGCGGCGGTTCGATTCGGTTCAGAATTGCCCGGTAGTGCGAAATGACGTACATTGAGGTAAGCTATTTTAGGGGCGAAAAGTCTAGCGGTCGTGCTGGTTCTGACCCCCTGCGGGCGACCTTTCTCCCACCTTGATACCGCCGCACACGAAGGAGATTAGAGGCATGCTGAAAGTCCTCATGGCCACCAGCGAAGCGGTTCCCTTCGCGAAAACCGGCGGTATGGCCGATGTTTGCGGGGCGCTGCCCGTCGAACTGAAACGACTCGGGCACGACGTTCGTCTCATCATGCCAGCCTACCCTTCGGTATTTGCCAGTGGCCAACCCATCGAGGAAACCGATGTTCGCTTTGACATCCCCATCGGCAATCAAGTGCTCACCGGACGGCTCCTTCGCAGTGCACTGCCCGAATCGGATGTGCCGGTTTACCTGGTCGAACAACACGACTTTTTCGGCCGCGTAGGCCTCTATGGCGAGGGGGGGCAGGACTATCGCGACAATTGCCAACGATTTGTGTTCTTCAGCCGCGCCGTCATGGAAACGATGCGGCTACTGGAAATGGACGTCGATGTCGTCCATTGCAACGACTGGCAGACGGCCCTCGTGCCGGCCTACCTGGCAATCGAATATCGTGGAGCTCGCGGATTCGAGTCGACGGTCAGCCTGTTCACCATTCACAATCTTGCCTACCAAGGTCGCTTCTGGCACTGGGATATGTTGTTGACCGGGTTGGACTGGAAGTATTTCAATTGGCAGCAGATGGAGTTTTACGGCGATCTCAATTTGATGAAGACCGGAATTGTGTTTGCTGATGCGATCAACACGGTCAGTCCACGCTATTCGGAAGAAATCCAGCGTCCGCCGCTCGGTTGCGGGTTGGAAGGGGTGTTGTCCAATCGACGGGAATGCCTCTCGGGTATCCTCAATGGCGTCGACTACGGAGTATGGAATCCTGCCACTGACAGTGCACTGTCTCAACAATACAGCATCGATAACTGGCGTGAGGGCAAAGCTCGCTGCAAGGCCGCGTTGCAGGAGAGACTAGGACTACTGCGAGATCCCAATGTCCCGCTGTTCGGCCTGGTTGGCCGATTGGTTGAGCAGAAAGGGATCAATCTGGTGTACGAGATTATGCAACGCTGGTCGCACCAGCATCCCGTGCAGTGGGCGCTCTTGGGGACGGGCGATCCTCGCTATCATCGCCAATTGCAGGAACTCGCTCACGAATTCCCCAATCGTGTCGCTGTACGGCTGGAGTTTTCCGACGAGTTGGCCCGGCAAATTGAAGCCGGCGCTGACATGTTTCTCATGCCCAGCCGATACGAGCCGTGCGGGCTGAACCAGCTTTACAGCCTCAAGTACGGTACCATTCCCATCGTTCATGAAACCGGTGGCTTGGCGGATACCGTGGTCGATACTCGAGAAGAAACCATCGCTTG
>JAGQPD010000304.1 GCA_020426865.1 Planctomycetales bacterium | reverse complement strand
CGAAGAATTCTTCCGAGCCGCCAGGCATGAGCTCGGCGACACAGTTTGTTGCGTCATCAGGTTCCTGGATGTCCGCCGCGATGTCCCATGCCCAACACCGTTGGTCCAATGGATTGAGTATGCGAATTTTTTCTAATGGCACACCCATCGCAACAATTGCCGGAACGATAGACGTTTTCGCGTCGTAGATAATGGCCCGTCGGATCAGGTCGGGCTTTTTACCAAAGTCTCGAAGTAGACTTATCAGCAGCAAGAGAATATTGACTGACTTTCCACTACGGGTCGCTCCCGCAAAGGCGAAATGGGCGGTGGCCCTCGTGATCGGCAGTCGCAATCCACCAAAACTCACGGTGAATGGATTGTTTTTTAGCAGGATACGCTCTTTGTCGCGGGCACTCTCGAATGTCGTCGCGGTCTTGCCACGGACTGTCGTCACGTCCGCCTGCCGCGCCTTGCGGTAGGTCCAGCCCCACCAAATAACCTGCGCGAGCGGAGGACCGAATAGTGTGAGGAGTGCTCTGACAGGATTGGAAAGGTTGTTCTCGTGGCAAGCATTGTGAACGGCAGCACTGGCAAACATCAATGGCATCGACGCGTGGAACAAGGCCACAAAGTAGCGCCATCCGATACTCAGCAAATCGTCCGTTCTACCAATCGCATCCAACAGATGATGACGCGTGGGGTCGCGGTCTTCATTGAGCCATTGTGCGGCGACGATCGGCACACCAAGTGGTCCGACACTCCAAATATTCCCAATTCCTATGAGCAAGTACAGCAGGAGCGGGACGGGCGCGAGTGGAAGTGGTAGCGCGCGTACAGCCGGGCCGGACAAAAACGCTGCCAAGAGACAAATGACTCCCATAGCAAGGTATTGTGCGAGCGTTAGCCACGCCAGCGAAATTCGACGAATGAAGTTGTACAGCATGAGTCACTCCTAAAGTTGGAAGTCCAGGCCTCTGGAGTGATCCAGATTCTGTGTTGGTGGAGAAAGCGATGGCTGTGAGCGTTGTTTTTCGATAGGTCGCTGAGCCAGAAGTTCGTGGGCTAAAGGCTGGGACTCGCTGCGGTCTAACTGAGCAACCAAGCGTGATAGGTCTGGCCCGGTGTCGAGCTGATCGGCATAGAGCCGCGTCGAATATTTCGCGCGGCTCAGCTGCGTGTAAGTCATCTCGCGTGACTGCATACTTCCGCCGACGAGGACGTAGGCATGCGGGACGGTCGCTCCTTGGAACTTGTGCGTAGTCCCTGCGTAACCCAAGGTGAGTGCTTGATACTTCGTCACGGGAACATGCACGGTTTGAGAGGAACGATCGCTAACATCCAACCTGACTGAGAGAATCTTTGACTCCGCCTGATAGCCGACCACCAGTCCGAGATTCCCGTTCTCGACTGCAAGGGCCCGGGAACGTTCGAGGAACATCACACGATCGCCGACGTGAATATCTTCACGAACGATCCGCGTGGTGCCGTCCTCCAGCCGATGTTTTCGACGAATTGTGGCGAACCGTTCTGGGTGAATTAGGCCCGCCGCCTCGCGCGCTTCCTGGCAACGGCGATTGATCTCCAGTCCGTCGGTATTTGTATTTACCAGAATGAGATGATCTGCGGGATTGTAGAGCCCGCCGTGCGTGCACCAATCGGAAACAAGTTTGAGTTGAGCGGAGCGTCGATCTTCGGCAATCGTCACGAGCCCGCGATCGCGGTACTGGGCTAAGGCACGAGCATGGTCACCCCGTGACAGGTCATGTATCGCCTCAACATCTTTGGGATCCTGTTGTCGTTCGATATGCGTAAGTCGTACCGTCGGATAGCGGCTCAATAGATGGCGGAAAACGCCGGTCGAATTAATGGGCGACAGCTGTTGCGGGTCGCCAACCATGACGACTTTGGCGCCACATTTAACGGCATGTGCCACGAGTCGGTGGGATTCCGCTGTTCCAACCATTCCCATTTCATCGATCACGAGCACGGTTTTGTCATTGAAGCGAACGGGATCGTAGCGATATGTCGGGCGGCCCCGAGCTGTGCGAAGCAGTTGGCGGGCATGGTGTTTCCATGGTTGGAGTGGTGCTGCCCCTACGTCACGTAGCGTTTTGGCGATGGTCTCCGAGCGGATTCCGGCCTGTGACTGCAGTTCACGCGCCGCGCGACCGGCCAACGCCGCCCCAATGACTGTGTAACCGGCATTTTGCCATGCTTCCCGCGCGGCATTTAAGACGAACGTTTTGCCGGTACCGGGCATACCGGACAAGGTCTTCAACGCTCCGGGTTCCAACACGTGATTGACGGCTGCAACTTGCTCCGGACGCCTTTGGATTCCCGGAAACTTCGCGAGCACGCGGTCGATGGTCAACTGCGACACTCCAAATGTCTGTGTGCGATGGAGTCGATCGCAGTTCGCCAACAGGTCCGCTTCGTGGGCTAACACGTTGACTGTCGTGTAGTAACGTTCGCATCCGACTTCTGGCAGGTGCACAATGTCACGGCAGTGCTGCAGCTGGCGATCGACTTCTGCGAGCATCGTCGCATACGAAACAGATTGGCCCATGAGTGTCGTTCCCAACTCTCGTATGAGCACGCGTTTCGTAAAGTGAGAACGCGTCGAGGTGAGACGGTCGATTGCTGAGGCAATTTGTGTTTCAACGGCGGATTGAGTGATCGGTGCGCGCTTCGATCGCTCCAAGACTTGAATAGCATGATTTGGGCCAAATCCCAGCTTCGTTGCCGCGGTCTGCCACGTCTCGTGAAGAAGATCATGGGAAGGCTCCGACTTTTGCTGACGTGTATCCAACGCGGCAAACTCCGCAGCTCTGGCCGACGTGCGTCCCTGAAGACGCATCGACTCACGGATCGTCTGGCTCCGTTTAGAGAACCCATGGCAGATCGATGTCGGCACGTCGCGAAGTCGAAAGGAGTCGCGGTCGCGTACGATGCGTAGACCAAGTCGTTCTTCCAACTGTTCAGCGAATGGGACACGGAATGCAACGCCAAGAGCCATTTTCCACTTATAGAGTTGCCGCGAATCGAGTGCTCGAGTCATCCCATCGTGGCCGACAGAGACATTCGCGACTAAGCAGTGCATATGGAGATTCGGGTCCAGCGCGCGGCTGGTGCCGTGACGAAATGTCGCGGCGACAATACGTGTGGGTTCGGCGATAATGCCGCCCTTGCCTTTTCGTGTCCAGGCGGCGTCGCGCTCGAGCAAAGCAAATGTTGCCGAGACGGCGTGGCTGAAGCACGCTTCCAATTCTGTTCTGAGTTCATGGTCAGCGATTCCCCACAACACTGACACACTCTTGGGTGCCGAAAACGTGAGATCCCAACCGGGACATCGCTTTTCCTTGCCAGCATTCTGAGTGAGCGGCCTGCCGTCGGTAGAATAGCCAGAAAAAATGGAGAGAAACGCGTGACTGTCAACCTCGCCCGCGAGTCCCAAGACGTGCGCGCCCGAGCCGAGCCAGCGCGTGGGGGCCGCCTCTGCCTCGCGGTAGTAATCTTCGGTCGGCAGATTGTGGTAGTAGGAAATATCTTTGACACGCGCGATTGATAACATGTTATGCCTCTCGACGTGGAGGGATGTGAAATGTGCGTCGAACGTATGCATCTGCTTGCTCAGGCGACTTCCCCAATTGAACGAGCAAGCCGACCACGCCTTGGGCGACATCGCTTTGCAGTCGTTCGATTGCGTGTTCAAGAGCCGTGAGTTTGTGATCGAGTACCAGACTGGATTGCGCGACCTCTTCCAGGCGTTGTTGTTCGGTGTTGATGGCCGTCAACAAATCTTGGACAGCACTGTCCAGGTTTTTCGCTAGGGCACATTGGCCGACAGCGGCGGGCTCGACAT
>JAGQPD010000303.1 GCA_020426865.1 Planctomycetales bacterium | reverse complement strand
AAACGTGGTTGTACATACTCATTAAGTTCCATCAATGGCGGCGGGTGCTGGAGAGACGCTGTGACGCTCATTATACTGTAGTTTGATACGCCTCGTGCTTCCTCCCCCTTCCTGTTAGGTGATTTATGTCCGCGTCTCCCTATGTTAACACGGGCCTCGGTCACGAGATACAACCGCCCGAGCCAGTAGTTCCACTGAGCATAGTGCAATATCACGAAATGTTACGAGCCGGGATTTTGGTGGATGGCGATGCTATCGAGTTGATTGAAGGATATTTGGTAAGGAAGATGATCAAGAGTCCATTGCACTCTGCCGCCACCGCATTGGCGCGGCGAAAGTTTTCTAATCTCGTTCCACTACGATGGTCCGTCGATTCCCAAGAGCCGATTACGACGCACGATAGCGAGCCTGAGCCGGACATCGTTGTGATACGGGGCCTGCGAGAACAATACCGCGATCGGCATCCGGGACCGGGCGATGTCGGATTGGTTGTCGAAATTGCAGATTCATCGCTCCAGCGCGATCGCGGATGGAAGAAACGAGCCTATGCGTCCGCTGGAATTCCGACGTACTGGATCGTGAATCTCGTCGATCGAGTCATTGAGGTTTACTCGCAACCATCGGGCGAGATGCCGGCTGCCGACTATGCACGTTTCACGGCGCATCAAGGCGATGATACAATCCCTGTCGTGCTCGACGGGCACGAAATCGGCCGACTTTCGGCCAACGACCTTCTGCCATAACTGCAGGTAGCAATTCGTACTACTTCGCTAGTCTCTCTTTCCATTTGGGAAATTCCTTGGCAAGCAAATCGCCGGCATAGTCGCCCAGCCAAGAGTACCCGGTTCGGCGTTCGACACCGATCTCCGCCAACGACGCTTTGGGGACCCCGTCGCGATCGCAGAACATTGGCCGGTTCGTGCCGATGTCGTAAAACCGCGCCCACAAAGGCGGAGCCGACAGATCTTCGATGACGACTTTATCCCATCCTTTGGGCGCGGTGGCGTCGCGGACCCGATTGACTTTGATCCCTTCCAGTTTCGATCGCTCGAACCATGCCACGGCACTTTCAATGGCGCGCACGACCTCGTCGCTGGGTTGTTCGATCTGCATCAGAAATCGCACGATTCCCACCGATTCGGAACCACTGAGTGACACCAGTTCGTAGCTTCGTGCCTTTTCGGGTGCAAATGTCTGGTGGTCATGCTGGGCACACCAGACAGTCGGTGTGTCATCTACAGAAATCTGACATTTCAAAATACAATCGACGCCGCGATCGACTGCGGTGGCGCAACGCTGGCGAGCTGTTTCCGAGACGAAGGTGAATTCCTCGGCACCGCGAGCGATATCGCGCAGTAGCATCATGACACCGATCATCGCGTTATCGTTGAAAGTAATGTGGCGAGCGTATCCTCTCGGTTCGGGGAATTGTTGCGGCCATCCTCCGTTTTCATACTGGCCGTCTAGCAAGTAGTGGATGCCGCGCATCGCGGCGTCACGAAATCGTTCGTCTGCCGTTTCTTGAAAGGCCCGCGCGAGCACGCGGATTTCGGTGTGTGTCGCTCCGTTGTCGATCATCGTATCGTTCTTGTCTCGCTCCGCCAGAAGCTTGCGCCGCTGCTGGTCGTTGGGAGCACGGCGACGGTCGTAGTTCTTCGGCCATCCACCACTGTTACGTTGATAGAGCAGTGCATTCTCGGCCGATACGTAGCGTCGGTTCCAGTCTTCCTCCAGCGACTCGATCGAGAACGTCGCCAGTGAAATCGACTTGTATCCTTGCTTCTCATACAGCAAGCCAATACTGTGGTCGGGCAAAACGACAAGATTCGAATAGGCGGCACTGCCAGCATAGACCTCCTCGCTGACGGGCCACGAACGACCTTCGTCGAAGCTGAGCCAGACGGTCATGTGTGAACGATCCTTTCCTTTCGGGCTGGAAAATAACAGGCGACTTCGGTTTCCAGTCGCATCGTCGTCTGGCCAAGAATAACGCAAGATATTTGCCTGACACACTGGTGTATCGAGAGTCGCATCAAGGTACACATCAGACCAGATTGTCCCGCCGTCCTGGCTGGTCGCCATCGCTCGCTTGTTTTCGCCGTGATACGATCGCATTGCGTGCAACACGGTGCCGTCGGTCAGTTCAACAACCGCCGATTCGTTTGTGCGGTCCTGTTCGATGCCACCTAATTGCCACGACTCGCCGTGGTCGTCGGACCAGAATACGTGACTGTGATAAGGATGTCCGTCGCCGCGGTGATCGGAATGATTGGCGGGAATCAGCAGTCGACCAACATGGGGTCCACGCGTCAATTGTATTCCGTTGCCGGGGCCGGTCGCGTACCAACGCCAATGTGGTTTTCGAACGTGGTCGCTGATTTTGGCAGGCGTTTGCCACGACACGCCGTCATCGGTGGAGTGTGTCATGTAGACATGACGCACGTCCTTGCTCGTTCCCTCCATGATCTGACGCTCGTGATCGGAGCCAAGATTCCAGGTCATCGCCAGCCAAACCGTTCCGGTCGTCTGGTCAACGACGGGCGTCGGATTGCCACACGTATTGTCTCCGTCCTCCCAGACAACGATCGGTGCGGACCAGGTCTTGCCTGCATCCGTGGAACGGCGGACGAGCAGATCGATATTCCCTGCGTCACCCCGCCCCGATTTTCTCCCTTCGCAGAATGCCAGCAATGTACCTTGGCTGGTCGTGACGATGGCGGGGATGCGATACGAATGATACCCTCCCTCGCCGCTCACAAACACGTCTGTCTCCGCCAGGCAACGATCAGAGCAGCATGCGACGGTGATTGAGAGGGCGACGAAACTCGCATGCAGCGGGCCCATTGGAAAAATTCGGAGCTTCATCTACCTCACGCCTCCTTCAATAAATCGAGATCTCGTACCACCACATTGTACGTGCGAAGACCTTGCGATAGCCAGCAGGCAAAGGGAAGAAAATCGCGACAGGGCATGATCAAAAAGACGCGTCGGGAATACCGTTCACGCTTGCAGGCTAGCGAAAGGAACCACACAATGGGAGTCCGTACCGTTACAACCGAAAGGCGGAGGCAATACGAATGACGATGATCCGGTCCTGGCAGCTCTCTGCGGCAACGTGGATCGCAGCGTTGGCATGTGCATGTCTTACAACTCCAAGGCTGATCGCAGACGACGACACTTCGGCGCAAGGTTCGGCGCAAGGTGATTCCACGGACCTGCGCACTGACCTGCAGATCAGCGGAGTGTATCCGCACTTGACGACATACGGCATTTACAGTCAAAACGGCGGACACTACCTGGACGGACACAACGAATGTGGAATTGGCGCGATTGTCCCTTGGGCTGGCAGACTGTGGATGGTCAACTACGCGCCACACATGCCGCGTGGCAGCGAGCACAAGCTCTATTCAATCGACCCAGACTTGCGAGAATTGACGATACACCCCGAAAGCGTCGGTGGTACGCCGGCTGGTCGCATGATCCATCGCGAGTCCAGGCAATTGCTGATCGCACATTACCTGATTGACGACCACGGCAAGGTGCGAGTGATATCGCCGCGGGATATGCCAATTCGCGTCACTGCCATCGCACGCCATCTGACTGACCCTGCGCACATGGTCTACTACATCGATATGGAAGGGTCGATCTGGGAGGCGAACGTTCACACGTTGGCCGTGAATCGATTGTTCAAGAAGCCAGTCCCCGGATGGCATAGCAAGGGCGGTTACACATCGCAAGGACGATTGGTCATTTCCAACAATGGCGAATTGGCCGTGGGGAACTATGCCGATGTGCTGGTCGGAGGTGCGGCGACCTCCCCGGATGAAGCGGGAGTGCTGGCGGAGTGGAACGGCGAGCAGTGGCGGATCGTCGAACGCCGGCAATATACCGACGTCACGGGTCCGTCGGGAATCACCGGTGGCAGTGACAGCAACGACCGATTGTGGGCCATCGGATGGGATCGTCGCAGCCTTCGGCTAAAACTTCTCGAAGATGGCAAATGGCATACGTACCTCTTGCCGAAGGCCGCCTACTGTAACGATGCTCGACACGGCTGGTACACCGAATGGCCCCGTATCCGCGAAATCACCGGCGGACGCTGGATGATGGATATGCACGGCATGTTCTTCGACTTTCCGCCCACATTCTCTCGTGATAATTCGCAAGGCCTTCGTCCGATCAGCAGTCACCTGCGGTACATTCCCGACTTCTGCGTTTGGAATGACAAGATAGTGTTGGCCACGGATGAGACAAGCATTCAGGGCAACCGATTGGCCGGGCAACCGCAGAGCAACCTCTGGTTTGGCACCGTTGAGGATCTGAAGCAATGGGGGCCAGCCAGCGGATTCGGCGGTCCGTGGCTGGAAGATGACGTGCAGGCGAATACTCCGTCGGATCCGTTTCTAGTAGCGGGCTTTAAGCGACGTGTCGTGCATTTGGCGGTCGGAAAATCCACTGAATCAACACCAATCCAAGTTTCACTACAGGTGGATCGTCGCGGGAATGGTACGTGGGAGAATCTCGAGCAAGTGACGCTATCGTCGAACAACTACGTCGCTCACTTGCTGCCTGACGATCTCGATGCGGAATGGTTGCGGTTCACTACGGATCGAGACTGCACCGCAACAGCGTTTCTCTGCCAAACCAATGCACGCTTTGCCGATGGCACCGCCGAGGAGAATCGAGAGTTATTCCACGGGCTTGCGGAAATCGAAGACGAAGCGTTGGGAGCAAGGGTATACGCCGCCAAACACAATCGCAATCTATGCGTCGTGGAGGAAGCAGGCCCTCCTTTGGAATTCACAAAAACACAGTTCGAATTTGTGGAAGTGGAGCAAGACGAGCGACTTGCGGCACTGCTCGAGGTGAACCCCATCTTTGGCGTGGACGAAGCTTCGGTGAAGATCTCCCATCGTGGTCAGACGCTGAGATTGCCGAAAGGAAGACTGGAATTCGATCGACCATTCGAATTCGGTTGGCCGCGTGATATTCGCGAAGTCGAATCGGAACGCGTATTGGCCAACATCCACGGGACTTTTTATGAAGTGCCTTTGGTCACAAACGGAGCGCCACCGGCCTTCAACAGGATGCGACCGGTAGCGAGTCATTCCAAGAAGATTGCCGACTACTGTTCTTGGAATGGACTGCTCGTGTTGTCAGGAACAAAGGCCAGTGCATCCGCAGACGGCCATGTGTTTGTGAACGCAGACCGTTCCATGGGCCTATGGCTTGGTGGTGTGGATGATCTCTGGCGGTTAGGGAAGCCGACCGGGACAGGTGGGCCGTGGAAAGACACGTTAGTGGAGTCGGGCAAGCCATCGGACCCCTATTTGATGACCGGATACGATCATAAAGCACTGCGGCTATCGCACTCGTCGGCGGAGCCAGTGACGATTCACGTCGAGGTGGATGTTACTGGTGACAATCAATGGCATCGCTATCAGTCGCTGGCCGTGCCGACTGGCGAGCCGCTGACGTTTCAATTCCCGGATGCATTTCAAGCGTCATGGGTTCGTTTGGTATCGGAGCAAGAGACGCGGGCAACCGGGCAGTTGGTTTACGACTAGGGCGAATGCCTTGACTACTGTTGTTCCCTACCACATTTCGTCCAGCTTATGATGGTGTCTGTCGGCGGTTGGCAATTCAATTTCTCCGACTGACGGCCAAAGGGAAAGGGCGTTGATCGTGAAGAGTATTCGAACCACTACATCGACCGACCGGTGGACCGTCTTGTTTTTGTTGTCGATTCCAATTGTGCTATCACGGTTCGCCGCGGCTGCAGAAGTTGCCGACGCAGCAGGCGTGATCAGCGGCGATCCGCAAATCGTCCGGATGGGTGCCGAGTGGGTGATGTTTTACTTCGGCGCATTCTGGAAGGAGGGTGCCTTCGACACGTTTGCCGCATCGCGCGACCTGGTCCACTGGACGAAGTGGAACGGCCCGGATTTGATTGCGTCATCCGAACCGTACGATACTCCGTTTGCTCACAAGCCCTGGTTGCTCAAGCACGACGGTGTGGTCTACCATTTTTATTGTGCGGTAGGTGGCAAACGACATCATCGGACAATCGCGTTGGCCACGTCGCGGGAAATGACGAGATAGTGTCGTCGGATTTCCGCGAGTCACCATTAGAGATGGAAACGATGCATCTCGGTTTATGTCGAAAATCAGAATTGGCAGGGCAACGTGCGATGAGAAGATTTGAATTATTCGTGGCTGGAATAGCAGTACTTTGGGCAGTCAGTCCGTTGGCAGTCGTAGCGGATGTGTCGGCTGCCGAGTTATTCCCGCTGACCGACGTGCGACTCTTGGACGGGCCGCTGGAGCACGCGATGCAACTGAATCGCGATCATCTGATGCAGTATGATCCGGACCGATTGTTGGCTCCTTTCCGCCAAGAGGCAGGATTGTCAGCCAAGGCCCAGCGGTATGGCAGCTGGGAAAGCGGCGGGCTCGATGGCCACACGGCCGGGCACTATTTGAGTGCCCTTGCCTATACCTACGCGGCGACCGGCGACCAAAAGTGTTTTCGTCGGCTGTCGTACATGATCGACGAATTGGCCGACGGCCAAGCTGCTAATGCGAACGGATACGTTGGCGGAATCCCCAACAGCCGACAGCTGTGGGACGAGATTGCTGCTGGCACAATCCGGGCCAACGGTTTTGGCCTCAACGGCCGCTGGGTGCCGCTTTACAACCTCCACAAAACATTCGCGGGGATTCGCGATGCCTGGACTGTGGCGCACATCGACAAGGCAAAGGATGTACTCATTCGGCTCGCCGATTGGTGCGATCGACTCGTCGCCAACCTGTCGGATGAACAGCTGCAAGACATGCTTCGCTCGGAACACGGAGGCATGAACGAGGTACTTGCCGATGTTGCCGTGGTCGCTGGACAGGAAAAGTACCTGCAGTTGGCTAAGCGGTTTTCACATCGCACCCTGTTAGAACCACTTGCTCACGGCGAAGATCGACTCAATGGCCTCCACGCCAACACCCAGGTCCCCAAGGTGATCGGCTTCGAGCGTATCGCGGGTCTGGCACACGACGATCGGTATCATCGCGCAGCGGTCACGTTTTGGGATGTCGTTACCGAGGCTCGCACGATCGCCTTTGGCGGAAACAGTATCGCGGAACACTTTCCTTCGCCTCAGCAATCCATGGAATGGATCGAAAAACGCGAAGGGCCAGAGACATGCAACACGTACAACATGTTACGCTTAACCGAGCAGCTGTTCATGTCGGAACCGCAAGTGCGGTATGCGGACTTTTATGAACGAGCCGTATTTAACCACATCCTCTCATCCCAACATCCACAACATGGTGGCTACGTCTATTTCACGTCAGCACGACCTCAACATTATCGCACGTATTCGCAACCGGAGCAGTCATTCTGGTGCTGCGTTGGATCCGGAATGGAAAATCATGGCAAATACGGCCAGTTCATTTACGCTCACGACAACGACACAATCTTCGTCAATCTTTTTGTAGCGTCGGAATTGGACTGGAAACCTAAAGGCATCAAGATACGTCAAGAAACCACCTTTCCCCACGATTTTTCTTCGCGATTGATCGTGTCCGTCGAGCGGCCGAAAACGCTCGCGCTTAAGATTCGCTATCCGGCCTGGGTGGCAGACGGAAACATGCAATGCAAGATCAATCAAGAAACCGTCGACGTGACCACGAAACCTGGATCGTATTTCAGCCTCGAGCGGCTGTGGAACGACGGTGACGTGGTCGAGTTGCTTTTTCCCGCCACATTACGCACGGAATCGCTGCCGTACCTGGAAGATTATGTTGCGTTTCTCTACGGCCCGATTGTCCTGGCGGCTAAGACCGACAGCAACGACATGCCCGATCTGCTGGCGGGCGATGGGCGATGGGATCATGTCGCCAACGGACCGTTGCGGCCACTGGACCAGGCGCCGACACTTGTATCAGCGGATCCGGCACAGATCGCCGACAGCGTCGAGCCCATTGCCGGAAAGACGCTCACGTTTCGCTTCGCGGACGTTGTTCGGCCTGTGGAATTCCGCGATCTGGAACTTGTGCCGTTTTTCACCGTACACGATTCACGGTACGTACTCTATTGGCGTAATGTCACGGCTCAACGATATGACAAGATTCTCAGCGACCTCAAACAGCAGGAACGACAACGTTTGGCACTCGACACACAGACGATCGATCGAGTCGCACCTGGCCAGCAGCAACCGGAGGCGGACCACGGATTTCAAGGAGAACGTACATCGACAGGCATGTGGCAAGACCGCAGTTTTCGTCATGCGGACGGGTGGTTCAGCTACCAATTGCAAACCAAGAAACGTCGCGACATCCAACTGATGGTAACCTATTTCGGTTCAGATCGGAGGAAGTTCGACATTCTGCTTAATGACCGGCTATTGAAATCCGTGGAACTCGACGCACCACTGCCAGGAAAATTCATCGACGTGCGGTACGACATACCGGACGAGGCACTTGGGGAGCTGACGAACGGCATTCTGACCGTCAAGTTCGCCGCGCATGAGGGCTCGATGGCCGGCGGCATCTTTGATGTCCGCCTATTAGCACGGTAGCAAGAGCTCGTGTCGCACGGCAAAGTCACACGGCTGTCCCCGGCAAAGTTACACAGCCGTGCTCCGAAAGTCCATCACAATCCACGCCGAGCGTATGCCGCGGCATACGCTCGGGGCTTCCCGTTGGGAGTGGGGCGGCTATTTACCTGTCGCGGCCAACATCTTTTCGTATTCCGTTTTCGTCTTTTTGGCGTGTGCGTGGATCTTCTTGACCACCTCGGGGTT
>JAGQPD010000302.1 GCA_020426865.1 Planctomycetales bacterium | reverse complement strand
GTTTCATAAAATCGACGATCCAGTCGCGGCGGTAGTGTAGTCTTTTTTCGTCACGGGATCGACTCCGCACAACATGGCGCGGCGGACACAACGGGAGTAACTGTGCTGGTCGCTTGTCTTCCGGTATCGTCATCCAGTCGCATGTGGCGGGGCTTGACGGTCCGATTCAAGATCGACCGTCAACACAGGCTTACCCAGTCCCGTCAGACTACCCAGACAAGTAGCGCGTCTTCTGGTTGTTCGTCTTCTGGTTGTTCCCGGTATCGTCATCCAGTCGCATGTGGCGGGGCTTGACGGTCCGATTCAAGATCGACCGTCAACACAGGCTTACCCAGTCCCGTCAGACTACCCAGACAAGTAGCGCGTCTTCTGGTTGTGCGCGTCTTCTGGTTGTTCGCGCGTCTTCTGGTTGTTCTGGTTGCTGGTTGCTGGTTGGGTTGCGCGTCTTCTGGTTGGGTTGTGCAATCAACGGAGGAATTCCCATTTTTGTTTTTTCACTCGATATGCTCCAATATCAGTCTTGTCGCAAATTTGCGCTCGGTCATATTCTCGGCCCGGAGAAGACACAACCTGGTCGATGGAATAGAATAGGGTGATTGGCCAGTCAGATCTCGCGCACCCGTGTGCGGGAGCCGGCACCACGTTCCGGTACGTTCGCTGGAAACGTGTCAGACTCAACGTCTCGCCCACGCCACCGCCGCCACGTGTTCGGTCTCACCGTCCCGTGCCGCCTGCTATCGTGCCGACCCCCGGCCACAATGCCAGCATCGATAGCACTGCCAGCTGGTTTTGCACGCCCGCCGAAAGGACACAGACGACATGTAAGGGTGAGTCAACAACGCTTGAGTCGGTTGGCTACTTTTGCTACAAGTGCATTCGCTGGCTCCATTCGTTGAAATTTGCCATGCAGGGAAGTTTGGTAATCACCTATGAATCAATTCAGTACGGCGCTGCGTCAGGCTTTTCGATATCGGTTGGCACTGGCGGGCGTGTTGGTTTCATCGTTGGCTGTAGCAGTATTCTGGGGTGCGAACCTGGGGAGTGTCTATCCGATCGTTGAGGTCGTGCTGAAGGGAAAGTCGCTGCCCGAGTGGGTGGATGAAAGCATTGCACGGTCGACCGAGAGCATTGCCGAGCATCGCGAAGCGTCGGCCGAACTGCGGGAGCAATTGAGTGAGGATGTTGGAAACGGAGATGCCGAAAACGGAGATGTTGGAAACGCTATCGCGGGTAATGGCCGAGCGCGTCGTGAATTAGACCGCGAAATCTATCAACATGATTCGCGGGTCGAGGCGGAAGTGCGGGCGTTGAAGCTGGCGACGACGCTGCGTCCTGCCATTGATCGATACATGCCTCGTACACCTTTTGCGACGTTGGGTGTCGTTGTTATTGCGTTGCTTGCCGGTTCGGTTCTCAAATCGATTTTTTTGATTTTCAACGTCGTATTGGTGGAACGACTGGCGCATTTGATCACGTTTGATCTACGGAAGCGCTTCTATCGCAATACGCTGGCGATGAGTCTGGCCGATTTTTCCCGGCAACCGAGTAGTGAGCTGATGAGCCGCATGACTCACGACATGAACGCGTTGAATCTGGGGTTGGTTGTGGTGTTTGGCCGGGCGATCCGTGAGCCCCTGAAAATGGCCGCTTGCCTGATTGGTGCGGGTCTCGTCTGTTGGCGTTTGTTGCTGCTGTCGCTGGTGGTAACACCGCTGGCGATGTACCTGATCAATCGGCTTGCCAAGAGTGTCCGCCGAGCGAATCGGCGAGCAATGGAAGAGATGTCGCAGTTGTACGGCAGACTCGATGAATCGTTTTCGGGCATACAGGCCGTTAAGGCATTTACGATGGAACGGTACGAACGACGGCGGTTCCATCAGTTGGCGAAGGTTTACTTTCATAAAGCGATGAAGATCGTCACGTACGATTCGTTTACCAAGCCGAGCACAGAGATCATGAGCATCGCTGTCGTGTCGTTGGCGTTGCTGACCGGCGGTTATCTGGTGCTCAATCAAGAAACGCACCTGTTGGGTCTGAAAATGTGCGAACGACCGCTGACGTTCGGTGCGTTGATGGCGTTCTTCGCGCTGCTTGCCGGGGTATCGGATCCGTCGCGAAAGCTGGCAGAAGTTTTTCACGACGTGCAGCGGGCTGCAGCCGCAGCGGAACGTGTTTACTCGATGATGGATCGCCAGCCATCGATCGTCGATCCGCCACGTCCCAAGCCGTTGCCAGCGCCGCTTGATGAGTTGTCGTTTCGCAACGTTTCGTTCCACTATCAACCCGATTGCCCTGTGCTTTGCGATGTATCGCTCCGGATTCCCGCGGGAAAAAGTGTGGCAATCGTCGGGCCCAATGGTTGTGGCAAAACGACATTGATGAACTTGATACCCCGGTTTTACGATCCGCAACAGGGTGCCGTGCTGTGGAATGACGTCGATTTGCGTAAATTGCGGATGCGCGACTTTCGCCAACGGATTGGTATGGTCACTCAGCACACGCAGTTGTTCGACGATACCGTCATGAACAACATTCGCTACGGATCGCTGGGGGCGACCGACCAACAGGTGATCGACGCGGCACGACGTGCTAATGCCGATCGATTTATCTGTGAGAAATTGCCCCACGGCTATCAAACCGTGATCGGACAAGCCGGAAAACTTTTGTCGGGAGGGCAACGTCAACGGATCGCGCTAGCCCGGGCAATCTTGCGTGACCCAGAAATCCTGATCCTCGACGAAGCCACCAGCCAGATAGACTTGGAAAGCGAGCGGCTGATCCACCGAGCGCTGGCGTCCTTCGTCGTTGGCCGGACCGCGCTGATGATCACCCATCGCCTGGCTACGCTCGAACTGGCCGACCTGATCATCGTCATGGATGGCGGACAGGTCCTGGATGTGGGGACCCACGATCAATTGCTCCAGCGCTGTGAGTTCTACCAGCGGCTCCAGCAGCACAAGGCCGCCTAAGTCTCTTTACCTGAACATCTTTGGCACGCTGTTTGCTGTAGATAGCGGGCACGGCAACTGAATACCTGGCAGCTCCACGACGATCTGCCTGGAACTGATGCTGGGAACATCCGGGGCTGGAACAGATAAGAGGCAACTGTCGGGGCCGGTTTCGGAGAGGCAAGAAAGCGAGTTTTGCTCGGGATATTCGTCAGGAACAGAGTGAGGCAAGGCACCGCGTTGTGCCCTCTGGCGACGAGTTGAGGCACCCGAGCGGGCTCGAGGAGGCGATTTCGCCGAAAAAGCAGGCGAGTTGGACCGATTCCACTATTGAATCGAAAACCAACTCGCCTCTTTTTTTGCACTGTTGCAAAATAATACACCTTGGGCAATATCGTGCAGCAATTTTGGCGAATAGGATGAAACGGTACCCTCCGATAACGGGAGGTACATCGTCGCAATCAAATAATTTTTTGCGTCGAAAAAATGCACAAATCTGCTTGAATGTTGTTATGTGAGAACATTCCGGCCGCAACTCATCGTAGGTGCAGGAGAGAATCGCATGACGGGCTTTTTCTCAGCGTGGTGGGGATCTGCGGTCACCGTCTTCGTCTGTGTCATCACCTGGGCCATGGCTGGGACCGAGGGTCTGGCAGCTCCGGATGCGACGAAGTCGATCCCGGACCCTGCGACACAACCCCAGTTGGCGAAGATCGAGGAGCTGTTACGTCGGAGTTGGTCGGACTATGGACTTTCGCCGGCGTCACGAGCGACGGACGGCGAATGGTGTCGGCGGGTGTATTTGGATCTTTTGGGCCGTGTTCCGACGGTGGACGAACTGCAGGCATTCACGACACTGCGCGAGCGCGACAAGGATGCTCAGCTCGTGGAGCGTCTCCTGACGGACAGTCTTTACACGGAGGAGTACGCTCGCAACTTCACGACGTTATGGACCAATATTCTGATTGGGCGCAATGGGGGCAACGAAGACCGCAGTTTGACGAATCGGGCGGGTCTGCAAAAGTATTTGCGTGACAGTTTTGCTCGAAACAAACCGTACGATCAGTTGGCGCGTGAGTTGATCACGGCAACGGGCGCCAGTCAACCGGGCCGTGACGGGTTTAATGGGGCGGTCAATTTTCTGGCAATGAAGCTGGCTGATGACGCGATGTTGGCGACGGCCGATACGGCTCGGATCTTTCTCGGCCTTCAGGTCCAATGCACACAGTGTCACAACCATCCGTTCAACGAGTGGAAACAGAACCAGTACTGGGAGTTGAACGCGTTTTTCCGTCAGACGCGATCGTTGCGGCGGTTCGAGGCGGGGACCAACGAGGTTGCCTATATTGAGCTGGCGGACCAGGATTTCGGTGGAGAAGGAACGACGCCGCAGGACGCCGAGATCTACTACGAGTTGCGCAATGGTCAGGTAAAGGCGGCCTATCCGGTGTTCGTCGACGGCACTAAGATCAGCACCAGCGGTTACCTTGCGGACGTTCGTCGTCGCGGCGAACTGGGGCGACTCGTGACGGACTCGGAGTATTTATCGCGGGCGATCGTTAATCGCATGTGGGGGCAGTTTCTGGGGTACGGCTTTACCAAGCCTGTGGATGACATGGGGCCCCACAACGCGCCGTCGCATCCGGAGTTGCTCGACTACCTCGCGTCGGAATTCCGGGCTGCCAACTACGATCTGAAAACTCTGATCCGATGGATCACGCTCAACCCGGCTTATCGGCTGTCCAGTCGTACGACGAAATCCAATGCCAGCGACGATCCACTGATGGGCGAACCACCCAAGTTCTCCCATTTCTATCTTCGTCAGCTTCGCGCGGAGGAACTTTACGAATCGCTGTTGGTGGCCACCCAGGCCGATCAGAACAAGGGAAGCTACGAAGAGCGAGAAATGGCCAAGAACGAATGGCTCAGGCAATTCACGATTGCTTTCGGCACCGACGAAGGGGACGAAACTACCACTTTCAACGGAAGTATTCCCCAGGTGTTGATGATGTTCAACGGCGAACTCGTCAAAGAAGCAACTCGCGTTGACGCCGATAGCTTCCTTTCTCGTGTAGCCGCGAATCCAATGAGCCCCGCCAAGAAGATCGAATTCCTCTATCTCGCCGCACTGGCTCGCAAACCAACGCGCCCCGAAATCGATGTGGCCAATAAGCTTTGGGAAGCACGTGCGATCGACGCGCGTCGCGATCATGGATCAGGTTCGATCCCACCCGGCGCCGCCGCTTTGCAGGACGTCTGGTGGGTACTCCTCAACAGCAACGAATTCATCCTCAACCACTAAATGCTTCATTCACATAAGGTCAATCTTGGGAGTTGATTCATGGTTTACACGCCCTATGACATGAGTCGTCGCCATTTCATGCGGCATCTTGCCGGCGCTGCCGCCTGGGCTGTGCCTGCCATCACGTTGACACAAAGTCTGCGTGCCCACGCGGAGCAATTGCGCAGCAATCGTAAGGCCGCAATCTTGTTATGGATGGGAGGAGGGCCTTCGACGATAGACCTGTGGGATCTGAAGCCGGGAGCTGCAACCGGGGGGCCGTTCCGGCCAATTGCCACGACCGGCGACGCTCAAATCTGCGAACATCTTCCGATGATCGCTGCACAGATGAAACATCTTACCGTCGTGCGGAGCATGAGCACTCGCGAAGCAGATCACCAACGTGGTCGCTATTACATGCATACCGGGTATGTCCCAAGTGCATCGGTGGAGCATCCCAGTTACGGATCGGTGATCGCTCATGAGCTGGCCGATCAACGTCCCGATTTGGAAATCCCACCGTTTGTGGCGGTCGGAGGAGGCAGCGTCGGGCCAGGATTCTTGGGCATGTCCTGGGCACCATTTGTCGTCAACTCCGACGGCCGCGTGAAGAACCTCGAAATGGGACTCGATCGACAACGTGTCATGCAACGCATGGCCGCACTCCAAGTGCTGGAAAAAGGCTTCATTGATCAAGACCGTGGTCTCGCGGCCGTCGATCATGCCAAGATGCTCGACAAGACCTTAAGCTTGATGACCAGCAAGCAAATGGAGGCGTTCAAGGTCAGCCAAGAGAGCGATGCTGTCCGCGAGCGCTACGGCAACAATGGCTTCGGCCGGGGCTGCCTGATGGCCCGACGACTGGTCGAGGCCGGCGTATCCTTTGTCGAAGTCGATTTAGGTGGTTGGGATAACCATCAGAACATCTTTCCGACGCTGCAAGACGACAAATTGCCGACGTTGGATCGGGCAATGAGTGCGTTGGTGGAAGACCTGGACCAACGCGGCATGTTCAATGATACCGCCATTATCTGGATGGGCGAATTCGGTCGCACACCGCGAATCAACGGCGACTCCGGTCGCGATCATTTTGCACGTGCCTGGAGTGTCGTCGTCGGTGGTGCCGGGTTCCAAGGTGGCAAAGTCGTCGGTGAAACGAGCGACGACGGAGCGTCAGTCGTTAGTGAACCGTATGTGTCACAGGATTTGATGGCGTCCGTATGTCACGCACTGGGGATCTCGCTGGATCGAACATTTACCAGCCGCAGCGGTCGACCTATGAAAATCGCGAACAGCGGTAAAGTGATCAAAGACTTGTTCGCCTGATCCTTGACGAGCCAGCCAAACGCAAAGATCGAGGCAAGCATCAGGCAGATCGAAGTGATCCGACCGTCTATCGGGAACGCACCGCCACTGGCAGCATACGTGCCGACAAGATAGTCCCACAGGAAGTGCAGCACCATCGCAAACGACGGCAATAGCCACAGTGGTGTCTTTGGCCGTTGTGCAGGTGTCGGACAAGTAGCTGCCATTCCGGTGGCATATCCGCTGATGCCGCCCCACAGCGTGTGCAGTACCATCCGAATGATCTCCGGCCCCAACAACGAAATCGCAGGTGTGTCGGTCGACCACCAATAACAGCCCTGAATGTGCAAGTACATCATCGATTCGAATGTGGCCATTCCAAGTCCCAAATAGGAACCGCAGAGAAGTCCACGGATTGGGTGCGAACGGCGCAGTCCTAACGCCGTGCCAATCAATGTAATCGCCGCCAACTTGGCCGCTTCTTCATGCGACGCAGCGATTGCCGCCGTCGCCCCGTTGTGGTCAGTTGTTGTCCCGAAGAGCCAATGGGTTAGGTCCTCCACGTATCCCAAGCCCCACATCAAGAGCATCCCTGCCACGATCGTCGCCATCACCGCCGGTAGTCTCAACGCGTGGGCTCGATCGTAACGGGATATAAGCCAACCAACGAGCACCACGAACGCAATGGCACTGGCGTAATTCATCATGGCCTCTTCTCCGCGCAAGGGAGTACGCAAAACGTTCCCCGGCTGAAAGTTCCCCGGCTGTTCCAGCCGTCCTACATTCTTCGCTCCACAACCAAAAGTATTTGCCTGACCAGAAAGTTCCCCTTCCGTCGAACTCATCAGGTCTTATTACTGAGACGCCTGGCAGGGCGATAAAGTTCGTAAACAGTTTGCAAATGTGATGTTTGGAATCACCTGTCGGCGAATTCCCCAAATGTTGCAAGAACTTTTTGTAGCGTCTCTGAGTTTTCTTTCCTGAGTGCTATCATGCAATCAACACGACAAGCGTCGCTATCAATCGGATTGCATGCGCGAACGAGCATTCACCGAATGCTCTTATAAATTGAAGTCCGGCAGACGCGATAAGTTCCGTCATACGGAAGAAAAGAGTGTCGAAAACAGCCGATGGCATTGAGGGCGCACGGTCGAAGCAGTCGATTCAGCCGCTGCGAATTCATCCTGTTCGCTCGCTGTTCATCAGCCGCGAATGGACCGTAGTTGGGAACGGCACCTTTTGTGCGACACGGGTTGTCCGCCGACGCCGGTTTCATCGACGGCTCTGGTCGGATCAGGGAGCGTCGGTATCCTTGGGAAGCTTATCCGTTGGGTTCGCCGTTTCCGGATCTTTCTTGGGAATGAATTTTATCGATACCGAGTTGATGCAGTAACGCATTCCGGTCTTGTCGCGGGGTCCATCGTCAAAAACGTGTCCCAGGTGTGAACCGCACCGAGCACAGGTGACTTCGGTACGGATCATGCCGTGCGACAAGTCAGGCGTTTGCACGATTCGATCTTCAGCTTTAGCGGCGAAGAACGCCGGCCAGCCACATCCGCTGTTGAATTTTGTGTCCGATTCGAACAAGATCAAACCGCACGCGCGGCAGGCATACGCCCCAGGTTCGAAGTGATGGTCGTATTCATTGGTAAACGGGCGTTCGGTCCCTTTTTCTCGCAACACGAAATACTCTTCCGGCGTTAGCAGCTTTTTCCATTCCGCGTCTGTCTTTTCAATTTTGCCAATTGCGTCGGTCATGGCTGGTTCCTGATCGTTCGGGGATTCGGCAAGTGGGTCTGTGCCAGCGGCGTCCGGACTCTTAACTGACACTGTGTGTGCCTCGGGTGGAGAATCTGCTGTGGTCGTTTTGTCAGTCACGGCAACGTCATGATCCGCGGCGAGCTCGGAAGCCTGCATGGCAGGGTCGCAGCCGAATTGC
>JAGQPD010000301.1 GCA_020426865.1 Planctomycetales bacterium | reverse complement strand
GTACAGGGGACTTGCACCCCACAAGATTAGTCGGCATGCCAGGCATACCGTACCATGCACGGGAGTGGCGGTGGCCAGCGGTTTTGGAAATCAACGTCAACTCCCGCCACCCCGTGATGCGGGGCGTTCGTCTCTGCTGGCGACAAGCCACCATGCTGTTCACTAATAAGTCGTGGATTCCTGATACAATGCGTGGATGGACACACTCTACATTGAAACTTCGATCGTCAGCTACGCGACGGCGTGGCCAAGCAAGAACTTGCAGATTGCTGCCATACAAGAGCAGGCTCGCGACTGGTGACAACTTGAGCGTCCAAAATTTGAATTGGTTACGTCGCAACTTACGTTGGATGAAGCCTCTGACGGTGATCAGACTGCGGCTGCGGATCGGTTAAAATTGCTTGACGGCCTACCAATCATGCCTATCTCAAAGGATGCTGAAAATCTTGCGAATCGAATTCTCGCAGGTCATATGATGCCGCAAAAAGCTGCGGCCGACGCGCTGCATGTTGCCCTGGCCGCACTGGCAAGGGTAGACTACTTGTTGACGCTGAACTGCAAGCATATCGCTAATGCCCATGAACTACCGCGTGTCTACCGGTTGCTCGCGAGCGAAGGGCTCAGCGGCTTGCTGATATGCACACCTGCTGAATTCCTTGGGGGACAATCTCCATGAGTGACCCGATACTTGACGAACTACATGCAACACGAGAGCGTCTGCTCGCTGAGTCTGGCGGAACACTTGCTGGTCTCGTTGCTAGATTGCAACGGGAAGAGACTACGTCTGGACGTATTCTCTGGAAGCCGAGACAAACAAAGGATTCCACCGAAGCCGACGAACAGCCGCAGTCTGATGGTAGCTCTACTCCGTCGGCTCGGTGAATCCAATCGTTCGGCATCAAAGACCAATGTTGCTGAATCTGTTCGAGGCCGACGATGAGGTCCTTGTAGTCAACCACTAGCCGATGGCCGATGAGCATGCCGATTCCCAGCAGTGGGGGTCATTGTCTTTCTCGACCTATTTGCGTAGCTCCGGTCCCCCCGTAACTATGACAGCATTGCATGCAACCAGGGCATAGCTCGATGACTCCGAAGACGAAGTGAGTCATCGCATAGTGCGTGTATTTTTAGGGCAGAGCCGCCGAGGACGCGAAGATTACGTGACCGCTACCGGACTCGGTGCACCCGGCGGAACTGGGTGTTTTGGGGTCGGCTTTACAAACTTGGCCATCTTCGATACAACTCGCATCTACCGCAGGGAAGCGGCGACGAAGTTGCATTGCGTTGTACGTCAGGGAGGATGGACGTGAAATCATTTAAGACGATAGTCGTCATACTCACTTTACTCGGTGTGGGTTATGGTGCGCACGTGGTGATGAACAAGCCTTTGCCGAACGACCTCAGTTCGGTCGGAGCCGAAGGCTGGGATTCGCTGTCGGTGACGATGCAAGATCCGGGCGACAGTCGTCCCGAGGTATCCTTCGATTCGCAAGAATCGGTCACGATGCCGTCGTTGCCGGTACCTGGGAATGCGGCTCCTCCCCCTGCCAATATTACTGGCCAGCAGCCAGGCTACGCTACCGACGCGCCGGCGGCAGCTGCGGCTTACACACAAAGCAGCATGTCGGTTTCCACGCAACCCGTTCAGGCAACGCCGAACAACTTCGCGGATAATGGCACCAATTACCCCATGGCCGACTACGGCGCAGCGGGCAGCGGCACCGCTGACTACGGCACCGCTGACTACGGCACGGCGCAGGCCGGTCCAAGCGGCCAGCATGCGGCCGACCCGGCGGCCGATGCCATGCCGGTCAACTTTCAACAACAGTTCGGTTCAGCGAATGATTCCGGCGCTGCTGGTCAAAATTTCGAATCGATGTGGCAAACGGCGCAGCGCAATATCCAAGAACAAGATCTGGCACAGGCCTTGTTCACATTGTCGTTCGGCTACGAGGAAGGGCTTGCCAGTGCCGAGCAGCGGCAGCGGCTGATCCCCCTGCTAGACCAACTGGCGGGGACGGTTCTTTACAGTCAACAATACCATGTGGTACAGCCACACATCGTACGTCGTGGCGAAGGTGTCGAGCAACTGTCGCAACAGTACAACGTTCCGGTTGCGTTCATCGAACGTGTCAATCAGCTGTCAACAGGTCGGCCGCTGCGAGAAGGCCAACAGCTAAAGGTCCTGCAGGGACCTTTCCGGGCGGAACTCGATCTCACTCGCCGAGAGCTGACGTTGTTCCTGAACCGTTACTATGCCGGTCGTTTTTCTGTCAGCATCGGCCGCGATCTACCGGCCGGTCTCACATCATTCCAGGTCGCGGAGAAATCCGGCCCCAGGGAGTTTTACGATGTCGGTACCAACCGAAAAATTCCGGCAGGACATCATAGCAATCCCTATGGGGCTCACTGGATCGGCCTGGCGTGTGACCAAGATCGTAACAACGCCAAACTCGGGATTCACTCGGCCGGTACCGCCGTCGACGCCAACGATACGCGTGGCTGTATCAGCGTCAGCAACCGCGATGCCGATGATCTGATGGCGATTCTCTCCGTCGGATCGCAGATTTCCGTCGTCCGCTAATTGCAAGGTTTCGTGCGTCGATGCAATCCGTCCTGGTCGATTGAACCTGGGACGCTT
The DNA here is from genome assembly GCA_020426865.1 of Planctomycetales bacterium. Lineage (GTDB taxonomy): Bacteria > Planctomycetota > Planctomycetia > Pirellulales > Pirellulaceae > JAGQPD01. The sequence goes on along the minus strand of JAGQPD010000301.1, from coordinate 1,143 downwards.
GCGAGGCCGAACATGATCGTGGTAATCTTGCCGTTCGCTAAGAACAGCTCTGGCGCGTCGTCGCTTGACGTACGCACTCGTATGCTCTTTCGCTCAAGGTACCAACGACCATGCAATACGACCGCGACCGACTGATTGAACTGATAAAGGAAAAGGCGCTCGAATTCGGGCAGTTTACGCTGGCATCGGGCAAGCAAGCCAGTTTTTACCTGGATTGCCGTCGCGTAACGCTCGACGCCCAAGGCGCCAATCAGATCGGAGCTGGCATGCTCGAAATGATGGCCGACGATTTCCCGGACGCGGTGGGTGGCATGGCGATCGGTGCCGATCCGATTACGGCCGCTACGATTACGTTGGCCGGACAACAAGGAAAATCGCTGTCCGGGTTCATTGTCCGGAAGGAATCGAAGGCTCACGGCAAGGGCCGGATGGTTGAGGGACCAGTCGCGTCGGGGCATCGCGTCGTGATCGTCGAGGATGTGGTCACGACCGGTGGCAGTGCCCTGAAGGCAATCGAACATGCTGCGGCATTCGGGCTAAAGGTGATCGGCGTGATGGCGGTGGTCGACCGCTTGGAAGGTGGCGCCGAGGCCTTTGCCGACAAGGGATATGCGCTGCGCACCTTGCTCACCATTCGCGACCTTGGCATCCAATAGCACGGCCTCAAAGCGATCTGGTGCAATCTCGCGGCAGGTGGTCAGTTTCCCAACAGCCGGTCAACAGCGGCACCGATATCGTCTTGGGACATCAAGTGTTCGCCGACCAACATCGCGGAGACGCCGGCCTGTTGAAGCAGCAGTGCGTCGTCACGGCTATGAATGCCACTTTCGCCAACCACGACACAATCATCGGGCAGCCGTTGCCGCATCCTGACCGTATGCTGCAAATCGGTAACAAACGTGCGGAGGTCTCGGTTATTGACTCCCACCAGCGTGGCTCCCGCTTCCAGCACTCGGGACATGTTTGCGGGTTCGTAGAATTCAACGAGGGGGGTCATGCCCAGTTCGATGATCTCGTTATGGAGTTTTCGCAGTTGGCAATCGTCGAGACATTCAGCGATCAGCAGGACGGCGTCGGCGCCCATCAGGCGGGCATCGCACACGTCGGCGGCGCACACCGTGAAGTCCTTGCGCAGCACGGGCA
>JAGQPD010000300.1 GCA_020426865.1 Planctomycetales bacterium | reverse complement strand
CTCCCCGTCGGCATCAGCTTCTACACGTTTCAGACGCTCAGTTACACGATCGACGTCTATCGCGGCCGCTTGAAACCCGAGACTCACCTGGGGCGTTTTGCTTTGTACGTTGCATTCTTTCCGCAGTTGGTGGCAGGCCCAATTGAACGCGCCGTGAATCTGCTGCCACAGCTGAATTCGGAACAGCATTTCGAGGTCAAGCGATTGATCTCTGGGCTGCGGCTGATCCTCTGGGGACTATTCAAGAAAGTCGTTATTGCCGACCGACTGAGTGATTTTGTGACACGAGTTTACGATGCCCCGGATCACTTCTCTGGCCCGACGCTATGGCTGGCAACCTATTTCTTTGCCTTGTAAATCTACTGCGATTTCTCGGCATATTCGGATATCGCGATTGGTTCGGCACGGGTGCTGGGTATTGACCTGATGCAGAATTTCAATTTGCCGTACATGGCGACGAGTATTGCCGATTTCTGGCGGCGTTGGCACATATCGCTATCGACGTGGTTCCGCGACTACGTTTATTTTCCGTTAGGAGGCAACCGGATCGATTCACAATGGTTGTGGGCACGTAACGTGATGGTTGTGTTCGTCGTCAGCGGAATATGGCACGGGGCAAGCTGGACGTACTTTGTGTGGGGAGTATTGCACGGTCTCTATTTGGTATTGGGTGCGTGGACGCGTCCGGTTCGAGCACGGCTGGCCGATCGCCTGCGAATACCCACAAAAGTGCTCTGGTGTTGGCAGGTCTTTGTGACATTCCATTTAGTATTGGTATCGTGGGTCTTTTTCCGAGCCAGGACGGTAACAGACGCCTGTCGCATTCTGTGGACGATGATGACGGACTGGACGGGCCAGTTGTATCTCGGCCCATCGCAATTGGCGACGATTTTGGCTGCGGCATTGGTAGCGTTGTTGCTGATCGTGCAACTTGGCCAAATTCGTGGCTGGTTGCCATTTTATCGGTCCGCTCGAAAACACGGCTGGTACGTCCGCTGGCCGGCTTACGTGACATTGATTCTTTTGATAGCCATGTTAGGCGTGACGGCCAATGACTTCATCTATTTTCAGTTCTAATCCGCTGGTTCGCGATCTAGTGCAGCAGAAACGGCATGTGTATCAGCTCGTGCTAAAGTCGCTACTGCTGGTCGCGTTGGTACTGGCGGTCGACCGCTTGGTCGACGCTTATCTGCTGCAGGGACTGCGACAGTATTATGGTCTCGATCGCAACGTAACCGTGGCGTGCATTGGCCATTCTCGGACGGTGCTGGGGATCGACGACGTTCGGTTGGCGAAAGAACTGAGAGTACCAGTGGCCAAGTTTGCCGTGCAAGGTGCTGGGGGAGCCGACCGTTTGGCGATGGCCAGATACTTGGTAAGCCAGCAGCACGCAACTTTACGCCTGGTCTGCTTGGACGTTAGTGCCTACACATTCGACGATTCCGGCCTGAGCGCCAACTCGTATAAGCTGTTCTATCCACTGATGGACGAGCCGGAGATTGCGTCACACATCCAGGCCTGCCAACCGGACAGTCACGAGTGGCTTGTTCGCTGCGTGTTGCATTCGGCGCGTTACAACGAAGCGAACCTGGGGTTGGCGTTGCGTGGTCGCTGGAACCGGCGCGAAAATCTCAAGCGAAACCGTCTGGATCTGGACGACCTTAGGCGTCGCATGCAGTCGCCGAACGCCCAACAGATGCGAGTGGATGAGCGGGGGGAACACGTATTCGAAGAAACGTTGGATTTTCTGACATCACGGCAATTGCAGGTTGTGTTGGTCTACATCCCAACGGTGGATGTTCTCAACGAGGTAGACCCGGTAGCGCACGACCGAATCCGGGCGATGCTGGCCGCGGCGGCCGACGCCCGACCCAACGTTTTTTACTTGGACTACAACTGCCAGTACCAGCACCAGCATGAGTTGTTTGCGGACGGAATTCATATGAATGCCGATGGGCAACGCGTGGTTACCGATCGCTTGGCAAAGGACCTATTGGCAATCCTGACGAAGGGATCGCCACCGGTGCCGGCGGACACAGTAAGTTGGCGAGCGACTGGGCAGATGCCGAGTGCGATGGCGCCGGACGGATAAGCGCTATGCGAAAAGGCGAGATTTGGTCTATAATCGTGGAGTCCGATGAACATACGAAGGCAATGGAAGGAAAACCGTTTCGCGTTACCACCGAATCGGATGGCCTGGATTCCAATTGTCGGCGGTCGCTTTGCCGCCTGGAACGAAATGCGTCAGACAATTTAACACAATTAAACAGAAGTCACCGGCCCACGTTTGGAAAGGCTCAACAGATATGGCACAAAGCTCACGCGTCGCCCTGATTACGGGAATTACGGGGCAAGACGGTTCGTACTTGGCCGAGTTCCTATTGGAGAAAGGCTATGATGTGCACGGAATTGTTCGCCGTGCAAGTACGTTTAACACGGAGCGATTGGACCATCTTTATCAGGATCCTCACCAATCGGACTGCCACTTGATCCTGCACTACGGCGACTTAGCCGATGGCAATTGTATTGCCCAATTGGTGCATGAGATCGCACCGGACGAGATTTACAACCTGGGCGCACAGAGCCACGTTCGCGTCTCTTTTGACCAGCCACTTTACACCGTCGATGTCGTGGCCACTGGGGCCTTGCGGCTGTTGGAAGCGGTCCGGCAGCTGAGTCGCCGGAAGGACGTGCGGTTTTACCAGGCCTCTTCCAGTGAGATGTACGGCAAGGTCCATGAGGTACCGCAATCGGAGACAACTCCGTTTCATCCGCGAAGTCCCTACGCGTGTGCGAAGGTCTTTGCGCATTATCAAACCGTCAACTACCGAGAAGCCTACGGTATGTATGCGTGTAACGGGATCCTCTTCAATCACGAATCGCCTCGCAGGGGCGAGACGTTTGTCACTCGCAAGATCACGCGAGCGGCAACGCGAATACGCGAGGGCTTGCAGGATAAACTGTATCTGGGGAACGTCGACGCCAAGCGCGACTGGGGCTATGCCAAGGACTATGTGGAGGCAATGTGGCTGATGCTGCAACAGGATGAACCGCAGGACTACGTCGTCGCGACAGGCGAAACACATTCGGTACGCGAATTCCTGGAATTGTCATTTGCCGCTCTGGAACTCAATTGGCAGGACCATGTCGAAACGGACTCGCGTTATTTACGACCGAGTGAAGTTGACCTGTTGTTAGGCGATCCGAGCAAAGCGAAGGCCGGCTTGGGGTGGGAGCCGCGGACCAGTTTTGCGGAGCTGGTGCAGCTGATGGTCGATGCCGATTGGACGCTCGCCCGCGAAGAGAAGGCCGTTGCCCTGCATCGGGCGTCCGTCGCATAGCGGGGTGAACGCCGTGGCGTCACCGCCGCATCTATGCGGCGGTGAGACGAGGCTTAAGCGAAATGCGGCGAGGCTTAAGCGATATGGGGGCGTTCAGCGGTGCGATCGGCCGCCGTTACGTACCTTAACAACCGTCTTGTTTCGCTTCGATTCGCGGCCGGCGATACGCGTCGTGCCGCAACAAAGGCAACGGTATGGCCATACCAATCGAACCAACCCTAAGGAGCAGATTGTCAGTCCCAAGGTCAGCGGTCGCCCCGCATCCAGAGGGCGGTGCATTTCCTCGCGCCAACAGCTCTGGCAGTAAAGCTTGCGTTTACGCAAGCCATGATTCGTTTCGGCAAGCATAAAATAAGATAACCTGTTTTGTGGGGGTAGATTCCCTCCACCCCTGACCTCGAATTGTCCCAAACCACCACCAAGACTTGGACGTCATAGTAGCGTCCTAATTAACTACAATGCACCTGTCTCCACTGTAAGCAACATCACGGCATTCGTCAACGAAATCGTTTCCGGCAGCCACCCCAATAGGGGGATTGAGGTTTGGGTTACCATGTATAATCCGCTTTTTCTACCCGAAATCCGCGAAATGCTGGCAGAAAACAGCGTAGCCGAACTGCGGGAGTGCTGCACGGCCCTCCATCCCGCCCGGACCGCCGAATTCATGGAAGGGCTGACCGCCGAGGAGACCTGGCGGGTCCTGCAACACGCCGACGAGGCGACGCGCGTCGAAATTTTTCACTACTTCGAGCTTCCCAAACAGATCGAGATCGTGGAGACACAACCGCAGGAAGAGGTCGCCGGGCTGATCACCAAGCTGGCGTCCGACGACCGCGTGGACCTGCTCAACGAAGTCGACCACGAGATCGTCGAACGCCTGCTGCCGCTGTTGCCCAGCGAAGAGCGACGCGACATCCTGCACTTACGTTCCTACCCGGAAGGGACCGCCGGCGCGGTAATGACCACGGCCTTCGCCAAGCTGGCTGAGACATTGACGATTCGCCAGGCCTTCGATGAACTGCAACACCAGGCCGAAGGTCTGGAAACAATTTACTACGTCTACATCGTCGACGACCAAGACACCCTGCGTGGACTGGTCTCAGCACGACAATTGGTCTCGCATATGGGACGCCCCGAGACCAAATTGAAGGACGTCATGGAAACGGGATTAGTCACCGCAGAAGTCGACGATGATCAAGAGGAAGTCGCGCAAAAAGTAGCACGCTACGACCTGCTCGCCATTCCCGTCGTCGATATGCAGCGGCGAATGTTGGGCATCATCACCTACGACGATGTGATTGATGTCGTCCGTGAAGAAGCCACCGAAGATGCGCATCGCAGTGCCGCCGTCGCCCCGCTCGAAGAAAGCTACCTGACGACCAGCCTCATCACACTATGGTGGAAGCGAGGTATGTGGCTTTCCATTCTCTTCCTGGCAGCGCTCATGACGGCGTTCTCGCTGAGCGTGTATCAAAAGAACCTGGAACAGTGGGCCTGGTTGACGATCTTTATTCCGATGGTCATCTCCAGTGGCGGCAACATGGGCAATCAATCGGCCACACTCGTGATCACCGGCATGACCTCCGGAGACATTCGTGTCACCGACTGGCTGCGTGTCGTCCGCCGCGAATGCGTGATGGGGATGATGCTAGGTTCGGTCCTCGGGCTCATGGGATTGATCGCTGGTTGTGTCATGTCCGAGGAGGCGAGACAACCGTCGGCAATGCTGGTGATTCCGCTGACCGTCATGTCCGTTATCGTCTGTGGCAGCCTGACCGGCGCCATGCTGCCCCTGCTTTTCAAACGCATGGGACTGGATCCCGCGCTGATGAGTAACCCGTTTGTGGCCGGAGTCATGGACATTCTGGGGATCTTTATTTATATGAATGTGGCCTATCTTTTCCTTGCCGGGTATTAGACACTCGGCTTGACAAGGCTTTGCGTTGCCAGAAAACGACCGTTTTCCAATAGTCTTCGATTCAACGCCGACGATACCATGCATCGCCGGCATCATGAACCCGTTCGCATTCCCGCACGAAAGCCCCTAGGTTATTGTATCTATTACACTATGGTTAGTGTATGTGTTACACTACTTTGCAACGCGCCGGAAAGGGAACGGCATACCGCGACGTGCGCTCGGCTCCAGATAGCGAGCGCCGTCGTTCATCGACCGCCAACATCGCTTCGCTCCCCGCCGTCGACGGTCCCACGTTCCCCGGAGCGACACCAGAACGACAAGGCCGGGACAGACAGACAGACAGAAAGAAAG
>JAGQPD010000299.1 GCA_020426865.1 Planctomycetales bacterium | reverse complement strand
CTTGGTCGACGGTCAGCGAGTGTCCGCCGTGGCTGAGAAAGTGAGCCCCATTGCCTTCTCACAAACTGAATTGAGTAGACGACGTCCGACCAGCAAGATTTTATTTTGCTTGGCATTCGTTGCTCCCTACGATTGTCGCTCATCTCAACTAATACTTTTCATCTTCCAATCAGCTTTACATCCGCTCTGCCCCGTCCGCAACTCGCCACCCAAACTAGCGGAGAAACTGGGGACGTATTTCAGTTCATTTTCTGCCTTCATCACTACGGCGAAACCCTCAACTTTGACGTTCGGGTCGAGGGAAGTCCAATGACTGCAACGGACAAAAGACAGAAGTACGAGTGTGGCGCGCCATTGGCGACGAGCGGTCTGACAATTCCCTGTTGTCATTTCGGTCAGAGTGACCGTCTAGGGATTGCTATCAGAGTTGATAACTACGTGCTTCTGGCTCACTTGAAACCGAAATAGGATACAGCCGTTCACAATCTCTCGATTCAAAGGTCTATCTGAACCACTTACGGCTGGACTATTGATACTCGCCCGTGCCATTTGGCGCCAGCTGGTGTTACTCTTACCCATGAAGGAATTAAGATGACTCACTTTACCCCGTGTTTTCATACGTGCAGACACTACACTGTCAATTGGCTTTCCTTTCGTTTGTTCTCCGGTCCCCGCGTTGCGGGACGCATTCTTTGTCAGGTGTCCGCCAGACTCCCCCCTGGTGAAAAAATTGAGGACATTGCAAAGGAGTTCGTTATCGGCCAATCCGTGACTTTACACCCGTGATGAGGTAGACCCATCCACGTGTCCGAGTGTCGCGGCTACCGTGACGCGGTCAACTCCCGCCTCTAGTAGCTGCGGCCTTTCAAACGAAAGCCGCAGCACTTCGTGTGGCAGACGACTAGCTTCCTTCAACGGCACGTTGGGCTTGGTCGAGCAGGTATTCCGGAGCGTGGTTGAGATGACTGTACACGCGGGACACCATGCTCGGGTCGGAGTGCCCCATTAGAACCGACACGGTTAAGGCATCAAGACCTCGGCGCAAGGCATGATGGCACCAACTATGGCGAAATTCCGTCAAACTATGTTTGCGAGCGTATCGTTTGGCAAGTCGCTTAGTGAGCTTCCGCTTTGCCTCCGCGCGGAGTTCCGATTCCGTTTTAACAATCGTTTTACCTCGGACATGCCTTGTGGGCCGCAAGGAGGCCACCGTTTCATCGATCTCCTCGACAGACACCTCAACGGCCGTTTCAGTCATTGCCTTTTTTCCCATCCGGATTTGCAGCGCTTCGAATGCACAGTTCACCGCGTCGGTCGTCCACGGCTTACCGCACGTATTTGTGAAGATAAATTCCGTCTTTCTTTTCAAACGACTACATACAATTGCGTGTGCTTCCTGCGACAAGTAAATCACCCGCGGAATGCGTTCCATTTTTTCTTCATCCACGGGAAAGACTACTCGCTTATTCGCCAAGTCCAAATGTCGCACCTCGATCGCCAAACATTCGGCTGCCCTTGCCCCGGTGTGCCACGCGAACCGAATCAAGTCACGGAAGTCGTCATTCGGCAAGTTGGCCAGTATTCGGGCATACTCCTGTTCGTCAATGACCGTCTTTCGACGTCCCGCGCGCGGTTTCTGGAAGTGGGCAATCGGCGACCGATCAATAATCTCCTGTTGCACGGCCCATCGCAACGCACGCTGGATTGCCCGACACAAATTACGTTTCGAACCCGACGACAGGCCGTCGTAGCTGTCGATCCAATCTTGTACATGATGATTCTTCAGCTCGTCGATTTTCAGGTCTGGATACCGAGAAACGAATCGTTGCAGCCGCTCGCGGTACCACTCGTAGGTGTCGGCGGCTCGATGCTTGACGCACCAATCGAGGAATTGGTCGGCGATGCTGGCGATATCCGAGGTCGGCGCCAAGGTCCGCTTCGACGGTTGCTGTTGCATCAGCTTGTGGTAGCGGTCGAACGCGTCTTTCCGATCGCGTCCGAGGTTGATTTGTTTTCCCTCGATTTGCAGGTGCCAGGTACCGCGGGAAGCGCGGAAGAACGGCTTGGGATGGTGATAAAGAGACCGAGACATTTGCGAACCCTCCAGCTGAAACCCATAGGAATCTGGAAGGCGAGCCAGACGGTTCGCTAGGCACGGCCTCGCTCAGAGTGGCAGCTCTGAGCGGGGCTTTTGTTTGCCCTGGATCGGATCAATCTCTGACATTATCTCTGACATCGGCCCATTAGGCAACTTGTCAATTTGTCGTAAGTCCTTGTGCTGCTTGAATATCCCCGACAGGATTCGAACCTGTAACCTTCGGCTCCGGAGGCCGACGCGCTATCCAATTGTGCCACGGGGACGTGGGTCGAGCAGAAGGGTGTTCGGCCAACGAGCAGTGACGTGGCAAGACTCCTCTTCCGTCCGATCGTCTTTATAGTCTATACCTTTAACCGCCATCCTGAATAGTCCTCCCGGCCATAGGGAACTATTGGCCGCCGGTCGGGATGTCGGTTCACGACATTTTTGCATTCCCAGCGTCTTGCCAGATGTTTTGCGTTCCAACGATTCGCCGTCGGACTCCATACCTGTCATCATGCCTCGTTGCGACAACCCGTCCAACCCGCGGATGACTCCCTGGCACCGAACCTACTTTCCCGATTCCTTCTCAATACACCACAGTGCCTCATGTGTCCGGATCAGCAACTCGCCCTCATGAGGCACAATCGAGGAATTCGTCTCTTCGTCCAAACTGTTCGTCGCCAGCAACTCAAACTTTGGCCCCGCCTTGAAAACAAACGTGTCCCCCGACTTGTTCAACATGTAGATCCGGTCGCCACTCAATAATAGCGATGACCAAACATCGTTGTTCGCCGCGCCTGCCAATCGTTTCTCCCAGACCTTTTCCTGCGTCGCAAGATTGAAACACTCGACAATCCCGCTCATGTCACTCACAAACGCCAGTCCATCATGCACAACGCCGGTCCCTAAATTCCCCTTGGTCCTGGGCCGTCGCCATGCGAGATGACTTTCCGTGACATTCCCCTTCCCACCTCGGCGAACCGCTATCCCGGATCCGTTGTACCCGCCCAATACCATCGTAATGTCGTCATCCCACATCGGTGACATATAGACCAAATCCGCCAGCCCCTCGGCCGACCATACCTCTTCCCCCGTCTGCGGGCGATACGCCACTAAACGCTCGGCATGACTCATCAATAGCAAAGGCCCCTCGGCACTCGGCAAGATAACCGGTGTACTCCACGAACCGTACAAATGCGCCGCTGACTGATTACCGTCATCTCCCAATCCAGTCGGCCCTTCCTTCGTCCGGAAATGAGGCAGATCGTGTCGCCATACGTCCTGGCCATTGTGTTTGTTCACCGCCAACAAAAAAGACGGATCGCCCGGCCCGAAATTCAAGAAACACAAATCGCCATGCAACACCGGCGATGATCCTGTCCCCCAATAATGCGACACCTTGCCAAGGTCCCGATGCCACAGCTCGTTGCCGTCCAGGTCGTAGCAATACAACCCCGCCGAACCATACCACACCACCACCCGTTCACCGTCGGTCACCGGCGACGGCGAACAATACGGATTCGTTCGATGCGTCGGCTCCTCCTGGTCATAAACCACACTCTTCTGCCATTTCGCTTCGCCCGAATTTCGGTCCAGACACATGAGCGTCCGTTTGTGTTCATCGACCAACGGCTGTGTCACGAAAATCTTGTCGCCCCATACAATTGGCGTCGAATTCGATGGCTCCGGCAATTCTACTCGCCACCGCACATTTGGACTGCCCGGCCCCCACTGGAGCGGCAATTCTCGCTCGGTCGTCACACCATCCCCCCGCGGTCCACGCCATGTCGGCCAGTTCTCCGCAGCCCTTGATGGCGGCGACCATGTCACAACAATCGCCGCCAAAATAGCACTGGCAAGTCCGACGCCCGACCATTGAATCGCCGCTATAATGCTCATCTTCTTCGCTCGTTTCATCTGGCATCCATCCAAGTTGAGTGCATGTTCATCGCAACACGATCGTATTCGTCGTGAGATATCTGTCTACGCGAACGTTGATTTGAAGCTCGACCGCTTCTCAAGCCCCGCCGCCATTATAAGGAATCCGTTGGGGTGTCGAAATAACCAACAGGGTTGGCGAAAAAAGCAGCTTCGACGACCGCCAACGCCCGACCGACTACCGCCATTTGCCGCCGAAATCCGCTCGATATCGTCAACAGGGTCCGATCAACCGATCGCACAACACGACCATTTTATGTACTCGACACGTTTCCAGAATTTGCTCGTCTTGGTGGCGATTTCATCATGCATCTTTGGCTGTGGCGAATTAGGCCCCGAAACATTTCCCGTCAGCGGAATAGTGAGCCGCAACGGGAAACCTGTAGTCGATGCGAGGGTTACACTACACCCTCGCCACGACACGAGCATGGGTAGTCGGCCGTTAGGAGTCACTGACAACTCGGGGCACTTTCAACTCATGTCACACACGCCAAATGACGGGGCGCCGCCAGGTGAATACATTGTCACGGTTGAGCGTCGAGCGATGGCGGACGATGGCGGTGAATTATCTAGAATTGGACGACACGAATTGCCGGTAAAGTATAGCCGACCAGATACGTCACCCTTTTCGTTCACGGTCAAGGCGGAGCCGAATGAATTGCCAGAACTGAAACTGGAGTAGTAGTGCTACGCTTCGCCAATGGCCGTCCAAGGTCGCAATCAATCGCAGACAAAGAAAATGTGTCGCCACAGGCTCCATGCGGTCGCCTTCGGCTGGAATTCTGAACCCGAAGGCAACGCGTATTTGGCGTGATAAGCCTCGATGACGAGAATTGAGCTACAGGGCGTGGAGCTACGAGGTGGCTGTATTTTCTCGCGCAGCCCCTTTGCCTGTCAGGTATTTGGGACGGGCGGGCGAAGACGATGTGGTGGCTTCAGCGCCGAAGAAGAAACGGGCAATCCGGTCGACAACCGTCTGTTGCTCTTTTTCGGTCAATCCGGGAAAGATCGGTAGGCTCATCACTTCGCCTGCCGCCCGCTCCGTATCTGGCAGATCGCCGTCGTTGTATCCCAGATAGCTGAAACACTCTTGACGATGCAGCGGCACCGGGTAGTATATCTCGGTGCCGATCTCGGCCGCCGATAAATACAATCGCAATGCATCGCGCTGTTGGTCAGCGACACGAACCGTGTATTGATTCCACACATGATGGTATCCATCCCGCGCCATCGGCAGCGTTAACACCTGGTCCAACCCTGCCACTCGAAACATTTGGTCGTAACGTGCGGCATTCGACTGACGTTCACGTGTCCAAGCGGGCAAGTGCGGCAGTTTTACTTGCAGTATCGCCGCTTGAATTGTGTCCAGACGACTGTTAATGCCGACCGCTTGATGGAAGTAGCGAGGGTGCATTCCGTGACCACGCAACAGTCGCAACCGCGACGCCAGGGCTTCGTTGGACGTTGTGATCATGCCACCATCGCCGCAACCGCCAAGGTTTTTGGTTGGGTAGAAACTGAAGCAACCCAGGTCGCCCAACGATCCCGCGGAGCGGTCGCCCGTGCGGGCACCTATCGCCTGAGCAGCATCCTCGATCACAAAAATGCCATGCTGGCGAGCCAACTGGGTGATGGAGTCCATATCAGCACATTGGCCAAAAAGGTGTACAGGGATGATCGCCTTCGTTCGCGCCGTAAGCGAAACCTCCACCAAATGAGGATCGATGTTGAACGTCGCTGGATCAATGTCTACGAAAACTGGTGTCGCACCCAAACGTGTCACTGCGCTGGCAGTGGCGAAAAACGTAAAACTCGGCACGATCACTTCGTCGCCGGGTTTGATGTCAAGCGCCATCAGTGCCAATAGCAACGCGTCGCTCCCCGAGGCACACGCGACGCCAAACTCGGCGCCACAATACTGCGCAATCGACGACTCCAATTCCCCGCACTCCGGCCCAAACACATATCGCCCCGATGCCAAGACTCGGGCTGTCGCTTCGACCAAATCCGCCATTAGCGGCCCGAGCTCACGTTCCATGTCCAACAACGGAACGCGTGTCGGTGCTGCAACGTGATCAATGCGAGTCTCCGTGCTTGTCTGAGGTGTCTTCATCGCTGTCTCCGCGGTCATTTCTTCCTTGATTTCCATGCGGAGCCACTCTTCCTTCCGTGGCACCACTCCGCAAAGTCCCCCCGGGGGGGCAAGGTATACGGCGTCTCGGCTCGCAGGTCAAGATCAGCCGCAGAATCCCCAATCGGTTGGTTGGTGAGGCGAGAAACTGCTGCTTTTTTCCAAAAATTGCTAGCACCCCTTCCGTGGGCCCAGCGTTTACCGTTGACGGGGACCGTGGTAAGGTAGGTCGATGATTGGCGACACGAGGTTGATGCAGGGCCAAATACTGGTCTGAAGGAGGAAGATGCTACTATGACCGGACTCAGTCATTATTCGCTGACAAATATTGCTGACGGAGCTCCATGCCGACGGGCATTATCGTTGTTCTTGACGACGGTGTTTCTCGTCGGCGGGGGGGGCACAACAATTGCCGCGGAAAGCAGCAATGGCCAGCCTACGCAGGTCGAAGTGCTACCCACGCCTCCAGCTGAATCGGCCGCTCCCTCAACTGCGGAAATTCATCCACGTCCCC
>JAGQPD010000298.1 GCA_020426865.1 Planctomycetales bacterium | reverse complement strand
GGACTCGCGAGATCGGCATCCGCCGCGCTCTGGGGGCCAAACGTAACGATATTGTCCGGCAGTTCCTGGTCGAAACCGTGGTGCTGTCCACCGTTGGCGGCGTGACAGGGATTCTGGGTGGCTTGCTGGTCCTTCCGTCCGTCGGGTGGGCGCGATCGTTGATCTCGCTTTACTCGCCCGATATGATTGAAACTCTTCCGGATGTGATCCGTACGGTCGAGCCCCAATTGGTTCCCGTATCCATTCCGCTGTCGTTCAGCATCTCTGTGGCGGTCGGTGTGATCTTTGGACTCTACCCCGCCGTACGCGCCGCGAAGCTGGATCCTATTGAAGCCTTGCGGCATCAGTGACGAATTGAGGCCGAAACGCAGCTCTACGTGGAGTGACACGTTTGTGTGTAAAGCATGAGAACGCTCAAGATCTTGTCATTTTCAATCATGGTTCTGCCGTCGGTGGCGGTTGCGGACTTCGTCCCGCAGGAGTTTGCCGCCAGCTTTGCCAATTCCCCGCCGACAATCGACGGCAAACTCGATGATCCCGCATGGACCAAGGCCGAGTTGATCGATCAATTCTACGTTTACCAGTCCGGGGGCACGCCGGCGGCTTCGCCGGGAAAGATGCGCATCCTGTGGGATGCCATGAATCTATATGTCGGTATGGAATTGTCCGATACCAATATCTTGCCGTCGTCGGTCACCAAGGGGATACACGGACATGACCAGGCGCTGTACGAAGGTGACGTGATTGAACTGTTCATCCGCGAAAGCCGTTCGTCGCCGAAGTATTTTGAATTTGAATGGAGCCCGACCGGCGATGTGTTTGATGCTCGTTTCGACCAGGTTCGATTTGGCCCTCCCGGTACAAACTTCGAGTCTGGTGTTGTATCCGCCGTGTCCGTCAACGGGACGTTGGATAACACTCAAGATATCGACACGGGGTGGACCGTAGAGGCGAAGATCCCACTATCAGCATTCGCTCCCATTGCTTCCGGAAGCTCTTGGGATTTCACATTTGCCCGCTATGACTATTCGCTGCGACCACCGTCGGGCTATCGAGCGGACTTGATGATGACCACGCTCGGGGATCCAGCTGCCACCAACGGAGGCGTTACCCAAGGTTTCCACACCTACGAGATCTACGATCGTCTCACCTTCTTGCCCGTGCCTGAACCGTCCGCACTTCAGTTTCTACCCCTGCTGCTGCTGTGGCGCGGCAATGCCGTGCTACGGCTGGGACAGCCGTGGAACTTTGTTGGAACCCACTCCACGGCTTGATGCAAAAATCTGTCCGGGCTGAAACCTGCGGGCGACGTGTGACCTATTTCAGTGCGGCATCATAGTCTAGCTCGGCTGGCGGCGCGGTGCCGCCAGGGCCCTGCAGGTAGTGTTCCATCCATTGCATTAACCGCAAGTTGTAATCCAACCGTGCCGCCGCTTTGCGGTTGCCATGCCCTTCGCCTTCGTAGAGAACTAGCCGCACCGGGGCCTGACCGAGCGTCTTCAGGTGCCGATGCAACTCCAACGATTGCGACGGATGAACTCGTGGATCATTCTTCCCGTGCAAGATCAACGTCGGCGTGCGGTTTCGCTGGACGTGACGTATCGGACTGCGCTCTGCAAAATAACTCCAGTCCTCCCACAGTCGCTTGCGATGATGGACCAGGTACATCTCTTCCGGAATGTCCGTCGTCCCCATCTTCGAGATAGCGTCACTGATTCCCACAAACATGACACTCGCCGCGAACCGATCCGAAAAGTAGGTGGCACCCCAGGCCGATGCATAGCCGCCGTACGAACCTCCGGTAATTCCCACGCGGTCGCGATCAACCAATCCCGCATCTACCAAATGGTCGATGCCGTCAATCAAGTCGTCGAACTCTTTGCCTGCGGCGTCGGCCTGTCCCAACTTCGAAAACGCGACGCCCCGGCCCGTGCTGCCCCGATAATTTATATAGAACACCATGAACCCGCGTGCCGCTCCCAATTGACCGGGGCGAGAATAACTTGTCATCCACCCGTCCGATTCGTGCGATTCGGGGCCCCCATGCACCAACATGATCAAGGGATAACGCCGGCCCGCGACATAATGCAACGGATATACCAATACGCCCTGCAGTTCGAGTCCGTCCTTCGCTTTCCACGTAATTGTCTCTTGCTTGGCCAGCGGCATCGACTCGAGCCAGGCATTGTGATGGCTGATTCGAGTTGGTTTGCCATCGCCTCTCAGCGTGAATACCTCGTGCGGGTGTCGGGGAGTGTGGCCCACCAGACCGGCCGTGCGACCATCCTTGGACAACGAAATACCCCCGAGTACCTCTCCGCCTGGTTCCACGAGTGTTTGCGATTGCCCTGCGATGGTGACCGATCCGACCCGTGATGACGTTCCTTCATCGGCGACCCACACAATGGTATCGTTGTCTTTCCATGCTATCGACGAAACATGGGCCTGCAAGTCTGGCAGCAAGTCGCGCAGCTCAGTCTGCCCGGCGGTCCCCACCACCATCAACCGTCCTTCATGAGGATCGTTGCGGTCTGCCGCTGAAATCATTGCCAGGTATTTGCCATTCGGGCTCCAGGCCACATCCCCCAACTTCCCCGGATTGTCGATCGTTTGCGTAATGCTTCCGGAAGCGGCGTCGACGATGTAGAGCTTCTTGTTCATGTAGAAGTCATCAACTAGTGAAGTCGGCGCCATAACAACTGCCAGCTCCGTAGCACTGGGGCTCCAGGCAACCGAGACGACCGAACCGGGAAGGTCAAGCATCCGGGGTTCGTCGTTGGCACCTGCCGTCGTTAGCCAAATCCTTGCCGGTTGCCAATCCTCTTCGTATACCTCTTGGTCAAAACCCTTGTCGCGAACCTCTTGCTTCTGCTTAGGTTGATCTTCTTTTGCCACATATGCCAACAAATCGTGATCTGGATCCTGGCCGTTCCCAATGAGCGAATAACCTGCAATGTCAGTTGCCGCTGTCGCTATCTGCTGCGATTCGCCCCCATCGATGGGAATGCGATACAGTGACGTTTTGGTGTCGTCATTGCGCTTCGCTCGGTAATAGACATATCGACCATCGGCGGACCATGATATATCGTCGACATTGACCTTGCCCGTGACGAACGGACGGGACTTGCCATCGCGGTCCAACACGTGCAGCTCCGACCATGCAGGTCCATCCGCGTCACCTAGCGGCTCGCGTGGAACACTCAATATATAGGCAAAGTGCCTGGCGTCCGGTGACGCGACGACGGAGGTCACAAATTGAAGTTTCGCCACATGCCTTGCTTGAATTCCCGCCATGTCGTCTGCCGGACAATTATGAGCAGTCGCCCATAGCGAAAGCACTAGCATCACGCGTAACATCGCATCGTATGTTGATGTGCCCAAGATCGAGATCCCCAAATATTTCGTCAATGTCCCACTCCTCACCTGTGTTCGCGAATTTCCCTTGACCACGCGCCGATGCCGTCCACCATGCGAGCCCGGCCTCCTTGCCTGCGTGCCGCCATTATAATTGGCGATTCGCGCCGATGCCCGTCTGCGATGTCGATTCGATCAGCTCGACGACAAAAATCTCACCAAGATCTCACAAAGATCTCATATCACAGGCCGCGACCAACTGGTGCAGATCTTCGGCGTCAAGCTGTGAATTCAAGCTGATTCGCAAGAGTGATTGTCCGGTTGGGACGGATGGAGGGCGTATCGCTGGCACGAGAAAGCCAAGCTGGCGCAGCCGAGTGGAAAATTCGACCGCCCGTTGCGGTTCGCCCACCCGCAACGGAACGATCTGGCTAGGCGAAGAGTCCATTGCCCATCCCTTCGAGCCAAGAGCATTTCGCAAGTACGAAGCATGCGCGAGAACCCTCTCGCGACGCAATGGTTCGGACATGACAAGCTCGAGCGCCCGCTCGGCCGCTGCACAAACCGGACCCGGTAACGCCGTTGAAAAGACATACGATCGAGCTCGATTCGCCAGCCAATCGATCAGGTTTCGCGATCCTGCTACAAAGCCACCGTTGCACCCTAATGCCTTGCTTAACGTTCCCACACGCACATGCACACCCTCTTCCACCCCCAGTGCTTCGCACACGCCACGACCGGCCGCCCCGAAAACGCCCGTTGCGTGGGCCTCGTCGACCATCAACATCGCCTGATAGGTGGCTGCCAATTGTGCCAGCTCGGCCAGCGGTGCCAGGTCTCCGTCCATGCTGAATAACGTGTCGGTTACCATCAAGATGTGGCCCTTGTCACTGTCCGGGATTTGCTCGAGCAAATCCCGGGCATGATCGACCGACCGATGCCGATACACGTGGATGGTCGCTCCTGATAGACGGCAGCCGTCGATAATACTCGCATGGTTCTGTGCATCACTGAGCACATGATCGCCCGTACCGACGAGGGCAGGAATCGTGCCTGCATTGGCGGCAAAACCCGAAGTGAAGACCAATGCCGCTTCGGTCTGCTCGAATTCGGCAATAGCGTTCTCTAACGACGCTTGAGCGGCACCTCGGCCCGTTACCAGCGGGCTGGCACCAGCGCCCCACCCCGAGCGAACTGCCTCGGCCCGTGCCGCCTCCGCCAGCCGAGGATCCCGGGCCAGGCCAAGATAATCATTGGCACTAAGATTAATCAGCGGTCGACCGGATGGGACGAATTCATCCGAGTAACCGATGTCGTCACGCTCGCCAATCAGTATCGTCGTGTCTTGCGGTCCGCGTCGCGTTTGTAACCGACGACGCAGGTGCCGCGCATCAAGCTCCCTCAATCGGTCGTCAATCCATCGCAATGGATTCATATCAGCCAGTCATACACTGCTAGGCAGGCGAATCATGCGTGGCAGCCATTGCCATTTCCTTGAGCGCGTCGAGGCTGGCCAGCACGTCCTCGCGCGATACTTGTTGCCAGTCTTCTGCCTTATGACGCAATATCGCCAATTTGAAACTTTCGAACGCATCTGCAATATCGTCGGGTAATTCGGTCAGTTGGGTGAACGGTCGGACGAAGCCCACCGATGCACGCTCGTCACCCTCGGCATAGATCGAAGCACCGTCGACATCATTCGACTCGTCGTCCTCTTCAGATGTCGCGGACTCTCCATCGTAATCCTCTCCCTCCTCGTCGTCCATGACGTCGTCGGATTCCGAACTCCCCCCAGCCAATCCGCTCGATCTGGCCATCGACAATTCATCTGCCGATTCGTCGGCGAAATCGTCCTCTGGCATCTGGTCGCCATCGGCTTCGGCCGCGACGGTTGCTTCGTCGATGATGTCGATTCCCAGCGTTTCACTACGGCTGCGCCGCATTTGCGAAACCGACCAACCATTTTGTACCGCACCCTCCAGCCACATCTCGGCGTCTTCCCATTCCAATGCCGTGTGAAAATGTGTCCAATACAACCCGGCATAGTCGGTCCAAACCTCGCCGAATCGTTCATGAACCCGACGCAAACGACCAACGTGTTGCGGGGAAACGCCGCCAACCAATCGACTCCACGCCTCGTCCGAATACCCCGTCGCCGGCACTCCAGTGTGGATCATCGCCGTTCGCCAATCATGGATGATCCGTCCTTTCTCCCAATTCGTCGTGCTTACCAACCGGACCCATCGCCCGACGTAGTCGCTCGACGCCGATCGTGTGCCCCCGTTCGGTGCCGACCCAACGTCTAAACTAGCCTCGGGTGCTCGTTGATATGTGTCTATTGGTTTGTTCTGATGGTTTTCCACGCTTTGTGACGAATCCCTACCCATGCGCGTCCGGTCCCTTTTCACGAAGTGTGCTGCTTTTCGACCTGAAGTGTTAGAGGTGCGGCTCGACTCGGCGAGTCAAGCTGCGACACCCTAGATTCTAGCGCGGGTCGGTTGGGGCGAGGAAGGGGCAACATGGCAAGATGAGGAGAGATGAACTCGACGTTGCGCAAATTATGGTAACGTCTAACGATTTGTCTACATGCGCGGCCGCAATGTCGTTCAAAGCGGCGTGGATAACCTGTCGACAACCTGTTGTTAGACGTTCACGATCATGCCGTGGAACCGAGTTGTAGCGCGAACTTTCGTTACTGCCCGGCACGCTCAGCGGCCTCGAAGTTGAAATCGCGGTGCGTGCCGTCGCAAAAGGGGCGGTTCTTCGAATGACCGCAGCGACACAAGGCAATCGCGGGCTTTTCCGCGTTGACAGGAAATGCGTTGCCGTCAGCATCCACGATCGAAAACGGTCCCTCGACCACCAGCGGTCCGTGATCTCGACACCGAATTCGTACCGCTTCGTTTTGCTCACTCATTTCGCGAATCCCCCAAGTAAGGTCTGTCTTTTGACGCAATGTCGTTTGACGCAATGTCATTTGACGTAATGGACCATTCGTCGCTCACGGAAATTGCGCGATTCGACCAATGGCAGACTACTCAGCGCCGTCGGCGTCAGCGGGAGCGGCCTCAGCCGTGTCGTCCGTCGGCGATGCTGCATCGACTGCCTCAGCCGCTTCGGCAACGTCGAATTCATTGGAACCAGCAACGGCCTGTTCCGCAATGGGGGGGTGAACGACCAAGACGACAGTCACTAGTGCTTCGTGGCCCGGCTGCGCAGCCACCAACTCGGGATTGGACTGTTCCCAATCGCCGTCACTGTCGGTCGCTCCATCCAGATCCAATTGACGCAGAAGCAACTGCAATTCGTCCGGCGAGGTTGCAGCGACCGGCAACCGACGCGCGAATGCGGACGCCGGTTCAGACTTTTCCTGCTCACTTAATGCTCGTTGTCCGGCGCGGCCAGTTGGACGATTGCCATCGATCGCTTCAACTTCAGCCACGATTGCTGAAATATCGGTGTCATGATCGTCGAGCTTCGGCTGCGCGGCTTCACTTCGCTTCGCCGGTGCATCCGAACTTTTTGCGGACCAATGCCAAAGCGTTACTGACTGCGATTGACTGTTCAAGTCTTGAACGATGGCTTCAATCTGCGATGGGTCGGCGCGCACGAGCAGGACAGTCGCGCCACCGGACAGGGATTGTTGCCGTAACAAGGATCTGTCTTGCGCTGGTTCGTCGGCCAACTTTGGTGATGCTGTGCCGCGCAAACGCAGGGAGTCGTTGCCGGTTGATCCCGAGTCGCTTCTGGGAAGCTCGCCCGTCAGGCGGACACCGTGCCGCGTCAACATCTCCGAGAGATTTTCATGCGGCGAATGTTCCATGGCCTCAATCGCGTCGATGCCTGTCACGCTCTCTGCGTCGACACTCACCGCGATCCGGGGTGGGGCCGGGTGGTCAGGCACCTCGGCATCGGCCCGCATCATCTCATCGGCGGGCACAGCTTCTACATGATAACGTTCGTCGTCCGCATCAGTCGACAAGGTGTCTGCCGCAGCCATTGGCGCCGCGGCGGTTGCTGCTGGTTGGGGTAACTCGTCGGCGGACCGCACTGCTTCTGTCTTGTTGAACGCGGCTGGTGCTTTGTCTACGGCTGGTGCTTTGTCTACGGCTGGTGCTTTGTCTACGGCTGGTGCTTTGTCTACGGCTGGTGCTTTGTCTTCGTCGGCATCGAGTCCCGCATTGCGACTGATTGCCGGTCCCTGCGCCGTGTCTTGTCGGAGAACTGCCGGAAGTGCAAACATTACGAGCAGGCTCGCGGCCGATACCATCAGGCCGGCGATGGCTGCCGTGCTACGCCAGCTGCCGCGAGGAGTCGCTTTGCTGTTGGCCGATCGCGAGTTGCTCGACCTGCCATTGTGCGATGACGTAGACGTGGTCGATTGATCGTTATCGCTAGAAAATGTCGGGGCAAGCATTTCGCGTTCCGCACGTCTTAACACGCGGTCGGCAAAATCCGGCCCGAGAGAAAACTTGGGCAAGGCATGAATCGATTGACGCAAAGTGTGCAATTCATCCATGGCCTTCTGGTAATCGGCGTTCTCACGCAACAGCAATTCGAATGACGCTCGGTCATCAGCCGACAATTCACCGTCCAAGTACGCGCTGATGCGCTCGTCGTCGATGGGGTTTTTCAAAATGTTATCGTCGGATCTGGACATGTGACGGACTTGAATTTGTTAGATGGAAGATTTCTTGGGTCACGCTGTTTTTGCTGTTCATGCTGTTGGAGATATCAACTGTGCTGTTGCAGTAGGCCACCGAGCAGTTCTCGTAGTTGCGACCTGGCTCGATGCAGACGACTTCGTACCGTACCGACGGGGATTCCCAGCAATTCGGCAATTACGTCGTATCCGTGTCCGTCCATCTCGCGCAGCACGACAACTTGTCGATGTTCGTCGCTTAACCGATTCAGCGCGGCGTGAACTTGAACGGCTTGCTCCTGCCGTTCTAAATCCGCCGCCGGTTGCGGTTCGGGCGTCTCGGACGTATTGGCGACGATGTTGAAATTCATGGCGTCTGACGATACCTCAGGGCGTTTCTTTCGCCGCCGGCTGACCGACGCATTGATGGCGATGCGGTAGAGCCAAGTGTAAAAGCTGCTGTCTCGCCGAAACGAACTTAACTTGACAAATGCCAGCACGAAGGCTTCCTGAGCGACATCCTCGGCCTCTTCGCGCGAACCGATTGCGTACACCAAGGAATTGAACAAGCGGTCCTGGTAATGTTGGACCAATTTGCCAAAAGCCTCGGTGTTGCCGGCGAGCGCTTCGTCGATCAACAGGGCATCGTTTTCCACATTAGCTCCGGTATTCAGACGCGGGACGTTCCCAAAAAGTTCCCACGTTCGGCCGTGCCGGCTGGCGCAACAAATATAGCCAGAGGCAGACAGCCCCTCCCAACAGCAAAATACTCACATTTTGCGAGATCGTTAACCCGGTTTGCCAGAAACTACCTTCGTCCGTCCGCACAATTTCCAGCAGAAACCGTGTGATCGGGTAGATTGTCATCAGGATGGCAAAAACCTCACCGTCACGACGCCGGAAGGGGAGATACGCCAACAGGAACAGGAAAATGCACAGGGCATTGACCGAGGCGTAAATCTGCGTCGGATGGACCGGTAAGCTGCGCGTGGGGAAGGGGGACAACGTCCAACCGAAATCTCTGCCATCATCGGTGGTCAGCGCCACGCGGTCGCGACCGTCCGCCAGCAGGATTTGTGCGACCTCCAAAGTCGAAATGCCATCGGCCCCCGTCTCGATTTCCATCCCTTGGTGCAGTTGTTCCAATAGCGCCGGCGTCGGCGGGTCAATCGCGTGGCCGTTGATCGCCGCGAGACGTGCCCCGTCGGGGAGGTGCGCCCGGGCCGCGGCACCTTGTGGGTCCCGCAAGGTTACGTAGAGATGGCTGTCATCTCGCTGCTCGAGCCGCATCCCGTGAAAGTCACCACTCTGCAACTGAGTTTCATAGGGTGCTGCCTCTGGGGGAAAGGTTAATGCCCAAGGAACATCGCTAACGCCGCCATAGCAACAACCATTCATCAGGCATCCCAGCCGACCGATGGAAAGTCCCAGAATGAGGCTCGGTGATATCAAATCGGCCATTACCAACACGGGCAATTTGTGCCGGTAAAAAAACCAAGCCGCCGCTAACAATCCACCTATCAATGCCCCGTATACAACCAGTCCCCCGACGGTGATGTTGACGATCTTCAACAGAACCTCCGGGAAGGGAGTCGAACGATAGTAGTCCCAGTACTGGATCACGAAGAACGTGCGAGCTCCGACAATGGCCGTCACGAACATGGGAACGGCCAGTGCCAGTATGACGTCCTGGTGCATGCCGTGCCGTGTTGCCAGGTACATGGCCAAACCGACCCCGGCGACCACAGCGATCAACAACATTACCCCGTAGCCGCGAATCGGAATCCCGATTCGACCATCGGGCAAGCGGACCTCAATGGCCGGCAGGACAAAGACTAATACGGCCGCCACCACCGTAGCCATGACAAGTTGTCCGCGAGTTTCCGTGTTCCAGCCAAAACGTCGGAACGTCATCCACGTGGCGATCAAAGCGATCGCAACCCAAACTGCCAAAGCCCACCCCCAACCGAAGACGGGGAGCCCCAAAAGTTCATGCGGAATGACGCAGATTGTTTGTCGCACAGATCTATTTCGCTTGGGTCAGATGGACTCGTCAGTTGCTCGCAGCTTATTGGTTCTCGTTGTCGTGGATGGTAATGCTCAACGAAAGGAGGTACCAATCGGTGCAAGCAACACGTTGTCGATCAGCCGAGTTGTACCCACATGAGCCGCCAACAACGCGATTGCCGGTTCATCGATGGTTTCCACGTCAATCAACGTTTCGGGATCGACAATACCAATGTAGTCGATGCGTGAGATGTTACTTTCAACCAATATTGTCTCCATAATATGGCGCAATCGCGATGCATTTAGCTCATTCCGCTTGACCAATTCTTGTGCCCGGGTCAGGGCTCGGTAAAGCCCCAATGCATTTTGACGCTCGGTGTCGTCCAGATATCGATTCCGGGAGCTCAACGCGAGCCCGTCAGGTTCCCGGACCGTCGGACAGACTCGGATGCTCGTCCCCACCTGTAAGTCCTCGACCATGCGGCGGATCACCAGCGATTGTTGATAATCTTTGTGTCCGAAATAGGCAATGTCGGCGGGGACGACCTGCAAAAACTTCAGGACGACGGTTGTGACGCCACGAAAGTGTCCTGGCCGGTGTGCTCCTTCAAACCGCTCGGCGACTTTCGGAGGCAGCACGTACGTCGAGAACCTTGGTGAATACATTTCACCGTTGGAAGGTGCGAAAACATAGTCACCGCCGCAGCGGGAAATTGCTGTCACGTCGTCGGCCAGCGTGCGAGGATACTTTTCGAAGTCCTCCCCCGGCAAGAATTGCGTGGGATTCACGTAGATCGTTGTCACGGTGATGTCACAGTCTTTGCGCGCAGCATCAAGCAAACTGAGGTGTCCTTCGTGAAGAGCCCCCATCGTCATCACGACGCCAACCGTTTGGTCGTGTTGCTGCGCACGACGCACGAGGGCTCGGATCTCGTCGCACTGAGTAATGACGGTCGTCCCATCTCTACTTTCCGACACGCGTCTACTCCATGGCACTTAGGGCCGCCAGCAACTGCTGAACGATCGCATCCTGATCGCCAGCGACAAACAAAATTGGACCACGCCAATGATTGTTAACGCTCCTCCAACACGACGACCGATGCCCCGGGACCTCCCCGTGAGCAAGCCACTGGGCATACGCTCGCCAAACAGACGAGGTGGCAATGATCAGCAACCTCGGCATCGGGAGTGCCATCAGTGCCGCGTCGACCTGGCTGCGAAACCACGCAAGTTCGTCCAAACTACCTCGCACATGTTGTCCGCAGCATCCGATCCAGAAATCGCTGATGTACCAATCTCCCCTTGGCACGGTGCCCTGATGCGGATCGCACGTCCCTACTGCATCAACTGCTTTAACCACTTCGACTTGCTGGTCAAGCAATTCTAACGCTTGGGGAATGTCGAGGCTAGGTGCGGCGGAATCGCGTGGCTGTGAGTGCGGATTGCGAATCCATTGAAGGTGCGCATGAGGGTACCCATGGTGTGCCACGTCCTGCCAAGCGGAAGAATTCCAGTCAAGACGGTGGTTGCCCGACTGCTCATCCGACAGTACCGCCACGTAGCGAGGGCTGTTGTCCAGATGCTCGGCAAGTCTGGCAATGCTCCAGCCACATCCAGGATGCACCATGTCGGGTGCGATCTGCCGCGACGGCTCCAAAGCAAAACGGCGCACGGCCAGCCACGGGTGTGGGACGATCAGGTCCGCAGTCGCTACGATGTGTTCATCGAAAAGCAGCAAGTCCAAGTCGATCGACCGGGCC
>JAGQPD010000013.1 GCA_020426865.1 Planctomycetales bacterium | reverse complement strand
GGGCTCAAAGCATGGACGTGCTTTCGTCGATGGCTACTGTCGCCGGATACCGGGCGGTGTTACTGGCGGCTCTGGAATTGCCCCAAATGATGCCGTTGATGATGACCGCCGCAGGCACGTTGGCGCCTGCTCGCGTCTTTGTCATTGGTGGCGGTGTCGCGGGACTGCAGGCCATCGCGACGTCACGTCGCTTGGGCGGCATTGTGCAAGCCTACGACGTCCGCCCCGCCGTTCGTGAACAGGTCGAAAGTCTCGGTGGCAAATTTGTGGAGCTGGAGCTCGATACCACTGCCGCGGAGGACAAGGGGGGATACGCCAAAGCGTTGGGCGATGAGTTCTACAAGAAGCAGCGCGAGCTGATGGCGAAGATCGTGTCGGAAAGCGATGTCGTCATCACCACCGCGGCCATTCCAGGCAAGCAGTCGCCGCTGTTGGTTACCGCCGACGCTGTGGCTGGCATGCCGGCCGGCTCCGTCATTGTCGACCTCGCCGCCGAACGCGGCGGCAACTGTGAACTGAGCCAGGCCGATCAACGTGTCGTGGCACATGGTGTCACGATTCTCGGGCCGACCAACTTGGCGGCCGAAGTCCCCAAGCACGCAAGCCAGATGTATGCCAAGAACATCACGACCTTCCTGCTAAACATGTGCAAGAAGGGCGAGGTCGTACTCAACACCGATGACGAAATCGTTCGCGATACCATGGTGACTCGCGATGGGGAGGTCGTCTGTGCCCGAGTGCGTACGATTCTCGGAATGCCCGAATTGACGACCCCGTCCGCTACTTCCTAACCGCAATTCATCGATAACACTGGATCCTCACCATCATGTATCAATCCCGTATTCACTCGTGGTGTCCCCTTCGATTGTTCGCATCAACGGCGATGCTGAGCATCCTATTGGGTTTGTCGACCTCGCTACCGGCGACAGCTCAGAACTCCCATGAACTGCGTGAGGCCGCCGAGCATTTGAAGCAGGCGTCGGAAAAGATCGAACACTTCGTGGGGACCCCGGCCGAAATCGATCGAGACTCATTGGCAATTCCTTCCACCGGGACAGACCAGCAACCAACCGAGGAACGCAATGTTGGCTTAGGAACACTCATGGCCAGCTTGACGATCTTCGTGCTCGCGATCTTTGTTGGATTCGAGCTGATCACAAAAGTCCCGCCCACATTGCATACGCCATTGATGTCCGGATCCAACGCCATTAGTGGTATTACGATCGTCGGAGCGGTGCTGTCTGCCGGAATCGACGAACCGATTTTCGCCGCGATCCTGGGACTGATCGCCGTCGCGCTGGCCGCGATCAATGTCGTGGGCGGATTCATGGTTACCGATCGCATGCTGTCGATGTTCCAACGACGGTAGTCTTGTCGGCATACCGCTTGGGCATCGCCTCAGGCTCACTGACATTCTTCAACAACCTTCAACAACGTTCTTCAACCACATAAATACTCCATGACAATCGAAACGATTATCAAGCTGTCATACCTGGTGTCAGCGATCCTGTTTATCTTTGGCCTGAAGAAGATGTCGCATCCCCGAACCGCTGTGCAGGGCAACTGGCTTGGCGCTGCCGGCATGTTTGTGGCACTAGCAGTAACTCTATTCGACCGATCGTCGATTCACGGTTACGGTTTCATTGTCCTGGGCCTGGTTGCTGGCTCGGCCATTGGGGCGTACTTCGCCAAAACAGTCGAGATGACGGCGATGCCGCAAATGGTGGCACTGTTCAATGGTTTCGGGGGGGGCGCATCGATCCTCGTCGCCGGCGCCGAATTAGGGAAGTTGCTCGTGCACCAAGGTCCCGATTCCGCTCGCAGCGACGTCCTAATCGCCACCGCGGCTTCCGGATTAATTGGCGCCGTCACATTTTGGGGAAGCCTGGTGGCCTATGGCAAGCTGCAGGAACTGAAGGTGTTTCGCAAGCCGTTGAGTTTGCCGGGGCACCAGATTGTCAACGGCGGGTTGGCTGTGCTACTTGCGTTACTGACATTCTGGTTGGTGCAAAGTGGAGGGTCGGTCAGTGCCTACGTCTTGATTTGCATTGTTTCGTCGGTCCTGGGCGTGCTCCTCGTCGTGCCGATCGGCGGCGCCGATATGCCGGTCGTGATCGCCTTGTTGAATTCATATTCCGGATTGGCAGCCGCCGCGACAGGATTTGTCATTGATAACAGCGTGTTGATCATCGCCGGATCATTGGTCGGCGCCTCTGGCGTAATCCTCACCCAAATCATGTGCAAGGCCATGAATCGATCGCTGACCAACGTATTGTTCGGCGTCATGGAAGGTGGTGGATCAACCGCCGATGCCGACGAAGTGTACGCAAACGTCCGCAGTACTTCTGCCGAAGATGTCGCGATGATCCTCGAAACCGCTCAACGAGTGGTCGTCGTACCCGGATATGGCATGGCCGTGGCACAAGCCCAACACGCCGTACGGGATCTCGCCAACATCCTGGAAAAACGCGGCACGAACGTGGAATTCGCGATTCACCCCGTGGCCGGACGGATGCCAGGCCATATGAACGTGCTGTTGGCCGAAGCGGATATCCCCTACGAAAAACTTCTGGAGATGGACCAAATCAATCCAACGATGGAGACCGTCGACGTAGCAATCGTCATTGGTGCGAACGACGTCGTCAACCCGGTGGCGCGCACTGATCCGAATAGCCCCATCGCCGGAATGCCCATCATCGATGTCGATAAGGCGCGCACGGTAATCGTGATCAAACGCAGCCTCAGCCCTGGCTTTGCCCAAATCCCCAATCCGTTGTTCGCCGCGGACAACGCGCTGATGTTGTTCGGTGATGGCAAACAGGCGGTGTTGGAAATCGTGACCGCGCTCAAGGAAAACATGTAACCACTAGCGATCCAACTTCATCGTCAGGAAATGGGTCGCACAGCTGATGCATGGATCGTAGTTGCGGATCATGTGTTCGCAACGGCGCGTCGCTGTGGTATCGTCAAGGCTCGCGACACGTGGGACATATGCCCGCAGATCTTCCTCGATTTGATATTGGTTTTGTGACGTCGGCGGCACGATTTTGGCGCTTACTATCAGGCCGTTTTCATCGGTTTCATAATGATGGTAGATCAGCCCTCGTGGCGCTTCGGTAGCATGGCATCCTTTGCCGGCCCGCGGCCGGTACTCGGCACGGCTCTCGTTCGGAACCGCATGGTATTGCTTGACAATCGCTAATGCTTCTTCGTAGGCGTCCACTAGTTCGATCGCCCGCGCGACGATGCTGTGAAAATTGTTCTTTGATGGCCAAGCGATACCGCAATCGTCGGCTGCCTTCCGCGCCAGCGGCGACAGTTGATCATAGCAATTGTTGATCCGCGACAAGGGTCCCACGAGATAACTGGTCTGCTGTGGCAGGCGAACACTGTGCAGGGCGGTGCTGTGCGCGACATGGCGTTCTTCGAAGTGTTTTTCGTAGTCTTCAACCGGGATCTCAAGCCCGCAAGATGATACAACACGACCGTGGTTCATAGGGTATTCGATCGGATGCTGCAACGATACGGTTTCGTAGTCGACCTGCAAGTCGGGAAACTCCAGTTGGGCCGTGAATTGACAGACTTCTATGGCTGCTTGCAACCCCCACTCGAGATCCGGAATCAACTCCCGCAACTCGGCAACGCGCGGCAAACGATAGAACCCACCGACGGTCACGTTGATCGGATGTACGGCTCGACCTCCCAGGACTTCCAGCAAGTCATTGCCAATCTTTTTCAATCGCAATCCCCGTTCCACGGCCTCGCGATAATCCGCGGCCATGCTGATACCACTTTCGTAACCGAGAAAGTCGGGAGCATGCAGCAAGTGAATATGCAGCGCATGACTTTCTATCCATTCGGCACAATACAGCAAACGTCGCAGACGTGTGACATCGGGCGGCACGGACACTTGCATTGCTTTTTCCAACGCATGACAGGCGGACATCTGATAGGCGACAGGACAGATTCCACAAATCCGGGCCGTGATATCGGGTACCTCACGTGCTTCGCGCCCCCGCAGAAACGCCTCAAAAAACCGGGGGGGCTCATAAATGTTCAGCTCGACATACTCCACGCGATCGCCGTCCAGCTTGACATAGAGTGCTCCTTCACCCTCGACACGTGAGAGCGCCTTCACTTGAAACGTACGATTCGCCGGCATAACTCACCTCGGTCTTGCATGCCACGATCATGGCGTGGGCATTAGTCATGTTGCTCCAACAGATTGCTGGCCTCGCGGAATTCGGGGGCATAGCCGTTAAAGTTTCTTGTCAGTCGCACCAGGTGTCCACGATCCGCACCGGCGCGCAGGAATTGATGGGTGAGGCTTGGGACATTCGCCTGTTGTTGCGGACCGTAACAACCGAAGCATTCCCGGTTGTAGGCGGGACAGATCGCGTTGCACCCGGCTTGCGTGACCGGTCCCAGACAGGGGATCCCCCGCGTCACGGCGACACATACGGTTTGGCGCTGTTTGCAGGGGATGCATACGCTGTAACTGGGCAAGCGTGGTTTGTGTCCACCAATCAGTGAAAGGAGCACCGATAGCAACTGCTGCTTATTGATCGGACAACCACGCAACTCGAAATCGACAATCACATGATCGGCAATGGGCGTGCTGGTATCCAGCGCCGAGATGACTTGCGGATCGGCGTACACATGCCGGACGAACTCAGGCAAATCCGCCCAATTGCGCAACGCCTGAATGCCGCCTGATGTAGCACAAGCGCCAATTGTAATCAAATAGTGACATTGCTTGCGAATCTCGCGAATCCGTCGTGCGTCGTGGTCGGTGGTAACCGAGCCTTCCACCAGGCCGATATCGTAGGGTCCTTCGATTTCTTGCGTGCGGGCTTCGAGGAAATAGGCGATTTCGACGGCTTCGGCGACTGCCAGCAGCTCGTCTTCACAATCGAGCAACGTCAGTTGGCATCCATCGCAGGACGCGAACTTGAAGACGGCAAGTTTCGGCTTGGCGGTCATCAGAAGTTCTCCAGATTCAGATACGGCTCCAATGCCTGGTACGTGAAAACGGGTCCGTCTTTGCAGACGAACGTGGGGCCAAGTTGACAGTGTCCGCATAGTCCCACCGCACAACTCATGTTGCGTTCCATCGAAACGTGAATATGGTCACGTTTGATTTTTCGCGCCAACGCTTCGAAGATGACAAAGCGCATCATGACCTCGGGGCCACATGTGAGGACTCGAGTTCGTTCGGGCTTCAATCGCAGGCGATAGAAGAGGATGGGTACAACGCCGATGTGTCCACGGTACTCGGCGTCGCCAATATCCACAGTGACTTCGACTTCGATCCCCGCATTGCGCCAGGCGTCGTACTGTTCGGTGTAGAGCAAATCCTTGGCTGTCCGAGCCCCATACAACAGATAAACGCGGCCGTAGTCATCGCGATGGTGAATGATATGGTGGATAGCCGGCCGTAACGGCGCCAAGCCAATGCCGCCACAGGCAATCACCACATCGTGCTCCCGGCACGATCTCATCGGCCACGCCGACCCATACGGGCCGCGGATACCGATTTGATCCCCAACATGCAGGCGCGACATGGCCCGCGTCACGTTGCCAGCAACCCGCACGGTATGCTCCAGCTTCTCAGGTTCTGCCGGATCCGAGCTGATCGAAATCGCCGACTCGCCGACCCCCGGCAAGTAGAGCATGTTGAATTGTCCGGGTGAGAATTGATATTCGCGTGCAATGAGAGGATCGCCGAACGTCAACTCATAGGTCGTAACGCCTGGCACTTCGGCCGCCATCTTAGAAATGTTCGCCCAGTGCACGGTCCAGGGGGAGGAGGCTCGGTGGTCCATCGCAGCAGACATCATGACTTGTCTCCTCGCAAGGCGGCAACTTCGACGGTCAAATCAATGCCGACGGGACACCAGGTAATGCAGCGGCCACAACCGACACAGCCCGATTGGCCGAATTGGTCGTGCCAGGTTGCCAACTTGTGCGTCAGCCACTGACGATAACGCGATGCGGTTGTCTTACGTACAGTGCCGGAGTTCATGTACGAGTGCTCGGCCGTAAAACACGACGCCCAACTCCGTTTTCTCTCCACATTGTCTTGTGTCAGGCTTGCGACTTCCTCCACGGAACTACAAAAGCACGTGGGACAGACCATCGTGCAATTGGCACAACTCAGGCAACGCTTTCCCACTGCCTGCCATCGTGCGTGCTCAAGATTGTCAAGCAACAATTCGCGAATACCGCGGATGTCCAGGTAACGACCGTTAGGATGATCGACTTCGACGTCGCCCGCCGAGGATGCTGGTAGCGTCTTGTCCCGCAATTGCATCGCTGACGACAGACGCTGAGGCACGTCGTTTGCCGCCTGAACTTCCTCGATTGTGCAGGGCGTCCAATTCGTCTCGGTCACAACCTCGCCACCGGTGTCGCTCCCCACCTCGATCACAAAATGATCAACGAATTCGGTCAGCGCCAAGTCATGGCCACCGCGTACCGCGGGACCTGTCTTCATCGAATGACAGAAACATGTGGCAGCTGCCCGAGCGCAATTCACTGCCACGAGGAATAGCGGTTCACGACGGGATTGATAGTGCACATCGACGTACGGCCCTTCCAGAAACACGCGGTCTTGCACCCGCAATGCTCGCAGATCACACGACCGGACGCCGAGGACCGCCACCGGTCTTGTCTCTGGCAATTCGGTCTGCGTCGACCACAGGCCATCGGCGTCGCGATGACTTCGCAGTAGCGTTTCATGCGGAGGAAAAACGAAGTTTTTCAGCGAATGAGGGCCAACGACATAACCGAACCAGCGTTGCTGGGGGTCGCTTACGACGCGATACCGACCTCCATCCTGCTCATCAATGTAACCGATCGGTAGATCGCTGACTCGCGTCAGCTCGTCATACACCATCGCGTCGTCACGCAAACGCGGCCCGATCGTACGGTATCCACGCTGCGACAGACTATCCAGGATCGACTGTAGATCGTGCTTGTCAATCCGCACGAACGATCCCACGGGAAGATGACGAGGGGCCATCTCACGCACCCCCTTCCTGTTGTTGATTGCCCGAGCCAGGGCCGTAAACATCCAGCAACTGCACGCGGGCAGCCGTCAATCGCTTGGCGAGCGCAATTGCCGCCCGTCGCATGAACTCGTATCCAAACCGCGGATTGTGCTCACATAACGTGACGATCTGACTGCCAGGAATCCGCAGCAATTGCGTGGGCGTCAGCGTTCGGGCCGTGGCCGTAAGCCGCGATTGTTCCAATACCGGCGACCAACCCAAGAGATCTCCCTGCGACACGGTCAGGATCTGGCGGCACCCAATCCCAGCAGCGCAAATCTCTAAGGATATCTTGCCTTCGATGACCAGATAGATGTTGGACGCCGGATCCCCTTCGCGAAACACGGTCACATTCGCGTCATGCGATTCCAGCGTCGCCAGCGCCGCGATCTTCTGCAAGTACTCGTCCGCTATCCCTGTGAGAAATTCTAACTCTCTTAGGATCTCAAATGTCGTCTTCTCGGTCATGGTAATTGGCTCCCCATACCGGCCGCCTTCATTGCTGATGGGATCGTGCGACCCGCCCCCAACCACCGGGCGATGCGCCCCACCGCTTGCTCAGTCGCCACCTTCGTTCGTTCTGTCATGCTGCCGAACGCACGACAGTCGTCGTCCCGAATCTCGATTCCCCACAGCGTGACGCGTGGCGGAATGCGCCCTAGGCTCGCCGCTACCTGCAACACGTCCCCCAATGGTACGCGGTGCGACGCAAACCACGTTCGCGCCTCCCTCGACATCTCACGATTCCACTCCCGCCGCCACACTCGCCCCGGAACCCGACCACTCCGCGCCGCGTCGATGACGACCCAGTGCGCTGCCGGCTCCCCTTCCAGCACCACCAGGGGGTCCACTATCTCGCGGAGCACGATCTCGCCGGTATTTGTCGCCTCGCGTGACAGCTTCTCCCTCAGCCCGCACACAACGTCCCAGCCAGCCCGATCATCGCCGTGACTTGACCCCAATCCGTAAACAAGTTTGCGGGTGGACATGGTAAGACTGACTCCCGTCAACGCGCCGATCTTCATCGCTTCCGTCGGTGGACCCTCACGGGGCAAAACCTATGCCGAATCACATGGGGACGTCCAACGCAGGGACAACACCCCCGATCGATTGTCCCACCTGCGTGCGGAACGCTCGCGCGCGAGCGATTCAGGCACGCTCCCCGCACACATGTGCTGCGTGTGCGACAACGCACACTATCGGCAAAAATGGCGAAACCAAGGGATTTTTTAGCATCGCTGGAATATTTTTGAGGGGATTGGCACGGTTTATGATGCAGTTGCAGAACGAGTGGAATACAATAGATACATACGGCAAGCACACGAGAACACGAGGTCGCCCTTTCGGAGCGACTTCGGAGGGAGAGATTGCGACCATGGCCGACGAACCGGTGTTGATCAAACGGTATCCAAATCGTCGTTTTTACGCGCGACACGAGAGCAAATACGTATCGCTGGCCGACATCGAACAGATGATTGCCGACGGCCTGACGGTAGAAATTCGCGACAGCCAAACCGGCGAGGATTTGACGCGGAGCATCTTGACACAGATCATTATGGACCGGCATCCGGACAAGATGA
The DNA here is from genome assembly GCA_020426865.1 of Planctomycetales bacterium. Classification (GTDB taxonomy): domain Bacteria; phylum Planctomycetota; class Planctomycetia; order Pirellulales; family Pirellulaceae; genus JAGQPD01. Next base: position 798 of record JAGQPD010000013.1, on the reverse strand, counting down.
GTCTGTTTCCGGTCGACATGTTGCATTTCATTCTCCGCGCCAATGACGTGTCGTCGGGATTCTTGCGCAACTATTTCCGCGATTCGCTGACGTTTCTCGAATACTTGCAGCAGCGAAATCCGTCTACCGCCACCATGCCACAGCCCATGCATTGGATGCAGGCATGGCTCGACCGCGTCGCAAAAAACCCGAACTCGTGGATGTCCCCAGCGTCGGGCAACGGCAATGGTAGTGGCGAGCCGGTAGGCGAGGTGCCACCGGACGGCGGGGCATCTTCTTCAGAGACGTCTTCAGCGCCGACTTCAGAGACGGCACCGAGTGCGGCGCGAGCTACGATGAGTTCTGCGGCGGCGAGCAACGGCGACTCGGAGGATGATGACGACGCGAAAGCCATTGAGCTCGCGCGTCGGCTCGCGTTGCTGGAAGAACGCATCCGCCAATTGGAAGGTGCGGACTCCAGCCAGTAAATGGACATTGCCGACTAGGCGGTGTAGGATTGCAGGGCTTTCATATAGTTACCCCGTTCCAGTGCGCTGGCGTCTGGGCAATTCGCGCGGCTCATGCTACCCCGCAATTGGTCGATTGAACGGTACTCGCGCTGGACACACCATTCGCGAAGATCTTCGTCGACTTTTTTCAAGTGTTGCGCGCCAAATTTCAGGAGCGCCGAGGTCATCATCACGACATCGGCACCGACGAGCAACAGTTTGAAGATGTCGTTGGCGGAGTGGATGCCGGAGTTAGCGGCCAGTGAGATGTCGAGTTGCGGATCCAGGATCGCAATCCAGCGCATCGGCA
>JAGQPD010000297.1:680-4644 GCA_020426865.1 Planctomycetales bacterium | reverse complement strand
CGTAGTTGATATCATGATTGCCAATGACATTAAACCAGGGAATTCCCAACACGGCGATCACGCGCGCTTGCGGCTGAAACATCGACAAGTCATCGAATACGATATCTCCGAGCGTAACGCCGAACGCTGCGTCGGTACCGCGCAATTCCTCCACGACATCATGGGCAATGTAATCAACTTCGCGCTGGTCCCGTGGTTGCGGGTCACCGAATAGCAACGCCTTGAATTGTTCCGGCTCTTCTTGTGCGTAAAGCGGAAAGTCGACGGATTCAGGTAGCGGTCCGGTCGGCGCAACGCCGGGGAACTGCAGTCCGGGCGAACCGTTCGGCTTATGGACATAATAGAATTGTGGCAACTGCAGTTCGTTGACTGGCGACCGATACCCACGCGGTTTGATCACAAACAGAATCGTGTCGTCCGTGACCGGCAACACATATCGCCCCTCAGCGTCTGTCTTGACGATTTGCTCGCCGTTGGAAACGCGCACTTCCGGCAAGGGCCGGTCGCCGTCATCGAACTTTTGATTGGAGTTCACATCTTCGTATACGATTCCGCGGGCCGTGGCGGAGGCCGTGGCGTTGCGCGACGCAAGCGCCGCGCGTATCGCATTGCTGACTTGTTCGGCCAGCACCTTCGAGCCATCATTGGTGAAGTGCACGTTCGCCGGTTGTTGGAGCTCCGCTTGTTTTTCCTTGGCCAGGGCATACAAGTCATCGACGAACAGGTCCTGGCCCAACTCGCGATAAGCCACCTGTAAAGCAAGAGTGTTGTACTTGGCCGCATCCCCGACGACGCGTCCCTTTGCACCTTCCGGCACAGGCGTCGTCGTGGTCCAGATGATTCGTGCCCCGGTCGCGCGCAATCTCGCCAGCAACTGCCTTAGATTGGCTTGATAGGCGTCCGGCGGCACTTGCACATGCCCGTCGCCAACGGCAACGAGATTCCCCTCGTCATCGCAGTACTTCAGATCGTGCAGGCCAAAGTTGACATGGATTACATCCCACGGCTTGTCGCCCAACCAGGCATCGATCCGTTCTACCCCCCGGGTCGTCGGACCACAATTCTCGTTGGGCCGATGCACATTGGCCTCACCCGCTAACAGGTCACGAACGGGTAATGTATAGCCAATGGAGATCGAGTCACCGAGCAACAGTACGCGTGGCAATCGCGCGTCGTCCTCAATTGGCGTCATCGGGTCGCGTCGCGTCTCGCGATTCGTCTGACCAAGCGTCTTGTTCGAATCACACCACTCTGTCAGACAAACCGCAATCACCACAACAACCGCTGAGCGAACCGCGCGCCGACCATAATCTCGCCGAATTTCTGTACTTCCCATGATCTCTGGTTCCCTTTATCTATCGTTGCATGATCTCGCGCGACAATCCCAATTCAATCACGACGGACTAATTCCCACTGGTTACTTGCGCCGTGCTTCGATCTTGGTCCCACCGTACTCCATGACCAACCGTGTGGCGAGCTTCGATTCGTCGAGCTCAAACGTCAAGCCTCCCGCCAAATGACGAAATGAAAACTCGGTGGTCGAGTGGGCCACCAACTCCAACGGCTGTCGCGACCCTTCCAGTTGCAGATGCAGTCGGCCTTGCGGAGCGGTAATCCACACTGCGGCTCCATCGTCCCGCAAGAAATCGCCCACGTAATTCCCGATCGCACGCTCGGCAATCGCGATCACCGGTCGCCGGTCCTCGGCCGGCCCCGCCGGTTGTTGCTCGGGCAATTCCCGCAACCAAATGTTGCGGTAGCGCACCGGATTGCCATGGTCCTGCAACGCCAACGGCATCCGGTCGGCATGATTGTCATACGGCAGATGCTTCAGCCAACTGGTGCCCCCCCAAATCTCCACATGATCCTGTACGAGTACTCCGTTTTGTAGCACCGTAATCACGGCTGGCTTGAGCAGCGATCCGTCGCGGCGAAATGGCGGGCGGCGAAAAACAATATCGTACGACTGCCACTCACCCGGCTTCCGGCTGGCATTGACCAACGGCGGATACTGACCATAGACCGCCCCCGCCTGGCCATCGGGATACGTGACATTGTCAAAGGAATCCAGCACCTGCACCTCGTAACGGCTCATCAAAAACACGCCGCTATTGCCACGCCCTTGTCCGTCGCCCATCACCTTTACCGGCGACGACCACTCCACATGCAACTGACAATCCCCAAATCCTCGCACAGTGTACAAATATCCACTATCTGGCACTGATTCGAGGTAGCCTTCGTGGACAACCCAGCCCGCGGCTTCGCCGGTGGCACTGCGCCATTGCGAAAGGTCCTGACCGTCGAACAGGATCACGGCATCGCTGGGAGGCGGCACGGGCAACGCCGGGTTGGTCTGCACCGCCTGAGGACGAGGTCGCGACATATCATGGGCCTTCCATGGGCCGGGAGTCTGCGCCCAAGCGATGGTTCCGCATCCGATGAGTGCGATCCAGGAGCAGGCCAAGATTGGGTGGCCGATACGCATTTGGAATGGAATCGTCAGCATAGTGCGTGTCCTTTTCGGCGGTCGTGTGCCCTGGGTGGGAATTGCCGGTGCGGTTGGAATCGCGGCAGGTCATTGGTGGTGTGGCTAGTCTGAGCCAAGCGGGTCGGATTGTCAATTCACCAGGTTCGTGGAATTGCCGGCAAATCGACCAATAGTGTCTTCTGGCGAGTCGATGTGTTAGGATGACGGGGCGGGGCATTTGAGGGGAGGGCGCAATGGCATCGAGCGGGCGAACGGCCCGACCCATTGCCGCGGATTTCTTTATTGGCCGGCAGCAACCGAATGAACCAAACCTATCGAGGAGATGTCGATGCGATCGTCATATGGAATTAGCCAACAAAGGGCACGTTATTCATCGTTTGCGAGGATGTTCGTGGCAGGGATCATCGTAGCGGCGTCCGGGGCATTCATTTCCCACGCGGCGACAGCGCAAGAGGGGGACGATATCCAGCAACAGTACGAGGCCTTGGCCAAGATCGGTCCAGCCCATGAGGTTTTCGCGACAATGGAGGGGAAGTGGAACGCCGACATCACCAGCTTTATGGGGCCAGGGGGGAAGACCGAGAAGAGTACGGGGACGGCGACGTTTCGCCGAATCTTCGGCGGACGATACCTGATCGAGGAAGTCAACGCAACGTTCGGCGGCAAGGCATTTGAAGGCATGGGGACATTCGGCTTCGACAACTCCATCCAGAAGTACGTCACAACGTGGATTGACAATATGGGAACCGGCATTATGCGTGGTGAAGCCACGCTGGACGAAACGACCGAAACAATGACGGAACACCTGGAAGGCAATGGCCCTGGCGGGCAGACGTATAAGATGAAATCGATCTATCACCGCGAATCGGAAAACCACATTCGGTTGACCATGTACATGCTTGGTCCCGACCAGGCGGAAACAAAGGTGATGGAAATCATCTATAAGCGATAACAATCACCTGCGGGCAACAAGAGCCCTCCGCATGCACATCGCGACCACTTCCAAGATCCCCACCACGCCGGACCGAAGGGAGACTCATCAATGACGATAACGGTTTCGCGACGAACCGCATTGCGGGCAGCTGGGCTGGGGGTCGCCACTTGGGGCGCGAGTAAATGGTTACCGCAAATAGCTCCAGCGCTCGCCACGTCTGAGACGCGAAAGCGGCAATTCATTCTTTTGTGGATGGCCGGTGGTCCGAGTCAACTCGATACGTTCGACTTGAAGCCCGAGCACATTAACGGCGGGTCGTTCAAGCCCATTGCCACCAACGTCAACGGCATCCAGATCAGCGAACATTTGCCCCAGTTGTCGCAACAGCTGGACCATCTGGCGATCGTGCGGAGTCTGACGAGCAAGGAAGGCGACCACGGTCGCGGCACCTATTTTGCCCGGACGGGGCAGCGCCCTATGAGCGTGCTGAACTATCCGGCGTTGCCCGCATCGGTCGCGTATCAATTGAACGACACGAATAC
>JAGQPD010000297.1:0-616 GCA_020426865.1 Planctomycetales bacterium | reverse complement strand
TTGGGTCCCAAGTACAATCCATTGATCGTGGAGAATTCGGCAGGGAGCCGCCCGAACGGAGACAACCCGAACACTTACGCTGAATTGAAAGTCGATGCCATGTCGCCGCCGACAGACGTCGATCCGGCGCGACTCCAGCGGCGGCTTCAGATGTGGAAGCGTCAAGAAGACCGTTACCTGCGTGACCATCCACACGGCAATGCGCTGATGCATGGCGAGGTATACAACGCGGCCATCGATCTAATGAACAGCCCGGCTGGTAGAGTGTTTGACCTGTCACAGGAACCGGCAGCGCTACGCGACAAATACGGGCGTGGCGTCTTTGGCCAAGGCTGCTTATTGGCTCGGCGATTGATCGAAGAGGGTGTTCCGTGTATCGAGGTGTCGCTTGGTGGGTCAGCCGATGGAGTGGGATGGGATACCCACGCGGACAATTTTGCGACCGTACAACGTCTCTCAGCGGAACTGGATGCCGGTTGGAGCTCTCTGTTATCCGACCTGCATGAACGCGGCCTTTTAGAGACGACGACTATTTTGTGGATGGGTGAATTTGGTCGTACGCCCAAGATCAATAACAACGCGGGTCGCGATCATTTTCCACAGGCGTGGACATGTG
>JAGQPD010000296.1 GCA_020426865.1 Planctomycetales bacterium | reverse complement strand
CACCTATCTGTTAGTCGCCGACGAAACGGATACCACAGCAGTCCAATGTAGCTTTGTTGAACCGGTTCTTCTATACCGAAGCTACTCGGCTCGTGGTCTGGACAACGATAAGTACCGAAAATCAAATCCATAATCGGTGAAAGGTTTGCGTAGTTGCCAGCGAAGCGATCACGGTCATGGTGCCAGTGGTGCAATTCCGGAGCGCCGATCAATAGCCGAATCGGTCCGATCGGAAGTCGCACATTCGAGTGGATGAAAATGGCCCACAGACCACGGAACGCCGCAAAATAGGCAAGGGTACTGATTGGGATTCCCGTCAAAAAAAGCGGCAGGTTTACCAGTGCCGTGGTGTAAAGAGAATCGACTGGATGTTCGCGGTGCGCCGCCAACCAGTCAAGGTGCTCCGCGGTGTGATGCACCGCATGTGTGTTTTGCCTAGTATCGCCAGCTTGCCTGGTCGAGTGGCGAGCCTGGATTCGCGTTCCTAAAAACGACATTGACTTGTCGGCGGGAAGCTGACACGATACGCCAGCCAATCAGGAGATTCAACCATGCGAGTAACCAACCGACTAGTGACCGTCCTATTCGTGATTTTACTGGCGACCCTCAGCGGGTGTGCTAGCGGTGCGTCAGCTCTGAAGACGGTAGTTATCGGAGTGCCAGTCTTGATCGTGGGCGGTGTGCTCAATGGGCTCGGAGACGACAGCGAAGATCTGCTCGGCCACGGCTACGGGTTTAATAACGCGAAGAGCGGGCAGCGCCCATCGAAGCCAAACGAGGTTTGGTAAGTCGGCGTGGGAACAAGGTAATTGGCCCAGAACTGGCGAAGCTGTAACGAGCCGCCATCCGTGCGGTCAAAACCGCTTTTCAAATCGCGTCTCGTCACCTGGCCAAGCTCCAGACTATCCAGTTTGGCAACATCCTGTTTGCCAACAACTCCCAATATACCCCCCACATGGCTATGCTAGCGGAACTTTACGTACCCCTATGTAGATACCCTTATGTAGAAACACCCAAAAATCGGCGTTCTCTACCGGCTCGGCGTTAAAACGTCACTCACCCTACCACGACTCTCGAGCCAGATTCTAGCGTCTCTCCAATCCAGTCGGTGGCAAGGGGTTACTCACAACTTCTGAAGAAAAAGAAAAAATTCTAGCGTTTTGGCTTGCGCTTTTGGTGTTGGGGATCCAACCCGGTGCCGTCCCTGTCGCGCCACCTTGAATTGCCGTGCCGGCGTACCGCCTGACCGGCGTTGCCTACTGCGAACACAAAATATCCAGTCTGGCGCCACCAAAAACTGGCTCTTAACACAATCTTCCAGTTAAAATAAACATTTTATCATAGCATCCACCTGTCCCTCGGTATCGCCCTGGCAGTGTCGTCGATTACGGAATTGGGAAAACCTATGAAAACACGCCGCAAGCGGAACGGTACGACTCGATTGCATGATTGCCGGACGAATCGTCATCGTCTCGTTCAGGGACTTGAGCGTTTAGAAAACCGCATTGTGCTCGACAGCACCGTGGTCTTCAGCGAGTTGATGTACAACCCTGCGGGTGACACCGACGACAGCCTGGAATGGATTGAGTTGCGGAATCAGTTGTCCGTGAATATGGACATTTCTGATTGGCGACTTGCTGGCGGCGTGGACTACACGTTCCCGGACGGGACCATCGTTCCGGGGCGTGGCTACTTGGTAGTGGCAATTGATCCAGCTGCTTTGTTGGACGCGACCGGGCTTGCCAACGCGCTAGGGCCTTACACGGGTAACCTTTCCAATGCGGGCGAAGAGATTCGTCTCTACAACGGTGAAAACCGGTTAATGAATTCGGTCGACTACGGCGACGCCGGTGATTGGCCGGCAGCCGCAGATGGCGGTGGTGTGTCGTTGGCCAAGATCGATGAGTTGCGGGAAAGTGAGTCGCCGAGTAACTGGACGTTCAGCGCCCAGATTGGCGGTACACCCGGCGTTGCGAATTTCTCGGTTTTGCCATCGGTCGGTAAAGTGGCTGGTGCGATGCCGTTGGTGATCAACGAAGTTTCAGCTGTGTCACCGTTGAAGTTCGTCGAAATCAGGAATGTTGGTTCCACACCGTTGGATGTCGGCGGCGTTGAAATCACGGCCACCGGACCTACCGGCGGAACGTACACACTACCGTCACAGCAAATTCCTGCCGGGGGCTACCTGGCTCTTCTGGAAACACAACTTGGTTTTTCGTTGGTTGACGGTGAGAAGCTGTTTCTCTACCAATCTGATAGTGTGTTGCTTGACGGACAACCGATCACGGGGCGTCTGCGGGGACTGTCGACCGAACACGAGTTTGACTGGTTGTTCCCGAGCATAGCGACGTTTGGGGCGGAGAACACGTTCCAGTTCGAAACGGATGTCGTGATCAACGAGATCATGTACCACGCGCAACCTCAATTGGCGGGCAACGGCCAGGAATATGCCGACTCGACGGAGGAGTGGATTGAGCTATTTAATCGCGGAACGACTACGGTGGATCTGAGCGATTGGGAGTTCAGGGACGCCGTTGACTTTACATTTCCTGCAGGGACGACGCTCGGACCGCAACAGTACCTCGTCATTGCCAGCGACGCTGTGGCGTTGGCCTCCAAATTTCCGGCGGCCACGATCATTGGCAATCTGTCTGGCACGATGAGCAACAGCGATGAACGCATCCTGCTTCTTGATGCCTTTAACAATCCTGCCGATGAGGTCCATTACTACGAGCGAGGTCAGTGGTCGGAATACGCCGATGGCGGTGGTTCCAGCCTGGAGTTGCGAAACCCCTTCGCTGACAACGACAACGGGGCGGCATGGGCGGCCAGTGATGAGGGATCAAAATCGCAGTGGCAGACCTACACGATTCAAAAGGTTTCCTCCGAACCGCTGCAGCCGTTGGGCGCACAGTACAACGAATTCATCTTCGGTATGCTTGATGCCAGCGAGATCCTGATCGACGACATTCATGTGGTGTTGGATCCCAACACGTCGCCGGCAGAGATGCTGCAGAACGGCACGTTTGAAGGGGACACCATCGGTCAGTCACCGGCAACATGGCGTTTAATTGGCACGCATTCGGGGACTGTCGTCAACGATCCCGATGCACCGGGAAATAAGGTCCTGCACCTGGTCGCCAATGGCCCCCAGCAACACATACACGATCATGTCGAAACCACGTTCGTCAACAACACACCCATACGGGATGGGCGTACGTACGAAATCTCTTTCCGCGCGAAATGGCTGGCGGGAAACCGCCAGCTGAACAACCGGCTGTATTTCACCCGACTGAGCAACACATTCGCGTTGGACGCTCCGCAAGAAAATGGCACGCCGGGCGCTCAGAATTCTGTCTTCGAAGCCAACATCGGTCCCACCTACGAAAACTTCGGGCACTTTCCTGTTGTACCAGCGGCGAACCAGCCGGTAACGGTTTCGGTCGACGCCGAGGATCCAAATACGGTTACGGCGATGCGGTTATGGTGGCGACGCGACGGCAGCGTTTGGACGACCGTCAACATGACCACGCAAGATGGCCGCCACTATTCAGCATCGATTCCAGGCCAGGCCTCGCGCCAGGTCGTCCAGTTCTTTGTCGAGGGCACGGACTCGCTCGGCGCCACATCCACTTACCCTGCCGCCGGCCAAGACTCGCGGGCACTCTATCAGGTGAATGACGGAGTGACCAACGGCCGTCCCATCGAATCGCTGCGAGTCATCCTGCTCGGTTCCGACAATTCTCGGCTGTTCTCAACTGTCAATCGGATGAGCAACAACTACGAGTACGGAACGCTCATTCGCAGTGGACAAGAAGTCTTCTACAACGTAGGGGTCCGGCAAGTGGGCAGTCGCTACATTCGCCCCAACAGCGGTTACAAGGTCCTGCTGAACCCAGAACACCGTTACCTGGGCGTTCACGATTCGATTCGCTTGGACCTCAACGGCATCTCGGAAATCCTCTTCAAACAGATGGTCAATCGAGCGGCCGGCAGCTACGTGTCCATGTACGACGACGTCGCTCAGCTGATTACCCCGCAGCACGGCACGAGCACTATCCTATTGAACCTTGCGCGCTTTGAGAATATCTACCTCGATGAGCAATTCGAAAACGGTAGCGATGGTACGAAGTTCGAACAAGATGACATCACCTACCCCACTAATCCTAGCCCTTCGCCAGAAGGACTAAAGACCGACACAGGCGTCAGCGATCAGGATATTCGCTATCGGGGTAGCGACCCCGAGGCCTATCGTGGGCAGCTATTGATCAAGAACAATCGGGCCTTAGACGATTTCGCCACCATGGCCGAATTCGCTCGCGTCATCAACCTCAGCGGCAGCGCCTTGGCGGCATCGATCGAAAGTGTGATGGACGTCGATCTCTGGATGCGTCACTACGCCACGCAAGCCTTTTTGGGCAACTGGGATACCTACGGATTCCGACGTCCCAAAAATCTGCGGCTCTATATTCGGCCGTCGGATGGCAAAGTGATTCCGCTGTTCTGGGATGCGGACCTGGCAAACCTCACTGAACCATTGATCTACAACGGCGGCGCATCTCGATTGGACGATATCCGCAATCTCCCCCAATACACGCGACTCTTCTGGGGACACATGTGGGACTTGATGAATCGTTCCTTTAATCTGCAGTACGTCCAGTCGTGGGCGAGCCATTACAATTCGTTGGGCGCCGGTACGGGCAGTTTGCCCAGTGCCATCAACAACCGAGTCAATCAGGCTCGGGCTCAGGCGATGTCCACCATCCCGCCCATCGACTTCAATATTACGACCAACGGTGGCAGTCCCATCGTCGTCGGTGACACACTCGCCAATATCGCGGGTGACGGTTGGATCGACGTTCGCGAGATTCGCCTGGCCGGATCCACGCAGCCGCTCAATGTTGTCTGGACCGACAACAATAGCTGGTCAGCAGAGGTCCCTTTGAGCTTGGGCGAAAACACCGTTACGCTCGAGGCTTACGATTACGAAGGCAATCTCATCAGCTCGGACGCGATCAACGTCACGAGCACCTCCACGATTCCGCCCGTCCGTGATGTGTTGCGGATCAGCGAGATCAACTACAATCCTGCCACGTCAGCGGATGCCGAGTTCATCGAACTGGTAAATACAGCGGCAGCGGGAACTGATCCGATTGACCTAACCGGAGTCCGCTTCACGGAAGGGATCACCTTCGATTTCACCGGCTCGGCAGTAACAACATTGCCCGCTGGGGAACGCGTGTTGGTCGTGCGAAACGTTGCTGCGTTTGAAGCCGACTACGGACCAGGGCTGAACATCGCGGGAGTCTTCACGGGGGCGCTCTCTAACGGAGGTGAAGCGATTCGACTGATCGATGCCGACGACATAACGATCCACGGCTTCACGTACAGCGATGCGTGGTATCCAGAGACCGATGGCGGCGGATTTACGCTAAACGTCGTTGACGAGTCGCAAGATGTCGCGCTCTGGGACCAGCAAGTCGGTTGGCGACCCAGCGATGTACCTTCCGGTTCCCCTGGCGCTCCCGACGGAGGCCTCATTCCCAATGCCTTGGTGATCAATGAGATCTCCAACAATGCTACCGCCGCCAACGGTAATTGGATCGAATTACTCAACACCACGGCTCAACCGATCGACGTTGGCAACTGGTATCTTAGCGACGACGACGCTGTCCCCAAAAAATACAAGTTCGCGGCGGGGACCACCATACCACCCGGTGGTTTTCTGGTGCTTGACGAAAACACGTCGTTTGGTAACGCTGCCAATCCCGGTAGTCTCATCCCGTTCCACCTCAGCTCCGCGGGCGGGCGGCTCGTGCTGCGGTCGGCCGACGAATTGGGGGAACTAAGAGGATACGAAGAAACACGATCTTTCCGTGCCGCGGAAGTCGATGTAACGCAGGGGTTGGTGCTTACGAGTGAAGATCGTGAATTCGCCGTGTTGGTCGGCGATACACGTGGTGCTGCCAACCAGGGACCGGTAATAGGTCCGGTGGTGATCAACGAAATCATGTACAACCCATCGTTGGGTGGTGTCGATTTCGTGGAATTGAAGAACATCTCCAACGAAGCCATACTGTTGAACAACGGTGCCGGCCGGGCGTGGCAATTTGTCGAGGGAATCAATTTCGTGTTTCCCGTGGGTGCCACGATCCCAGCGGCTGGGTTTGCGGTAGTGATCGAAGGAACGCCTGGAGGCGATCCAGCCGCGGACATCGCCAACTTTCGATCGACTTACGCCGTGCCAGCCAAAGCCAATGTCTATGTCTATATTGGGGACATCAACGGCGTTCTCGACAACGGTGGTGAAGAGCTCGTAATCGCTCGCCCGGCCAACGGTGTTGCCGGTCTGGTGGAAGTTGACGAAGTTGATTACGACGATGTCGCGCCTTGGCCATCGGTTCCGGACGGAACCGGAGCATCGCTAACAAAACTGGCGAGTGACAGCTATGGTAACGAGCCCGCTGTTTGGGGCTCCGGTATCTTCGGCGGTACACCGGGGCGGGAAAACCTGTTGCGCGACGACACGCCGCCTACAATTCCCACTGGCCTGATCGGTCGAATTACAGATTCCAATGGACTCGTTCTGGCCTGGCTGGCCAGTACTGACGACGAATCGTACGTCGACCATTACAACATCTATCGTGACGACGTGTTGGTTGCGACATCGGCCGTCCCGATCTATATGGACGACATTGTGTTCAACGGCAATTCGTACGAGTATGCTGTTTCCGCAGTGAATCGCGACAATCTGGAAAGTGCTCGGACAGACGTCGTAACCATCGGATCACAAACTCTCACGCTTCGGGAAGGTGTTGGCCACTCCGGAATGATCGACGCTGAAATCCGCTCGGTTACGCCGGACGATAACAATGGTCTGACCGATACGTCGCTGGAAGTCGATGGCCAGGATGCTGGTGGCGAGCTATCCGTACTGCTCAAATGGGGCGCCTTTTCGCTTCCCGCCGGCAGCCAGTTGATAGGTGCTTCGTTCACATTGAATGTGACGAATCCGGGAAATAACTATTCCGTTTACCAGCTGTTGCGGCCATGGAATGAAGGCGACGTAACTTGGAACAACGCTACAGCCGGTCAGGCGTGGGCTTCCGCCGGTGCGACCGGTCCCTCCGACCGGGGGACCCTTATGGGGACGTTCAGCGGTGAGGCTGGAGTCAACACGACAACCTTTAGCACGGCGGGGTTGTCGGTTGTTCGAGGCTGGTTGCAGAATCCCGCAAACAACTTCGGTTTGATCATCACCAATCCCGGCAATTCCACCGACGGAGCAGATTTTGACTCAAGCGAAGTCACACTTGGTGCCAACCGTCCGGCCCTGACACTCGTCTACATTCCTGCGTCGACGCCCATCATCTCCGGCGACTTTAACCTCGACGATGTGGTGAACGCTGCCGACATTGAAGTCATGTGTCAGGCGATCAACGCCGGCGACACGCAATCGATCTTCGATCTGGACGGCCAGTCCGACGCGGCCAGCCACGATGACCTCGATGTGTTAGTTCAAGACATCTTGGGAACGAACTATGGTGATGCGAATCTCGATGGACTGGTAAACAACGCCGACTATGCGATCTGGTTTCAGAATCGGTTTGGTGAAGAACGTAGTTGGGCCTTAGCGGACTTCAATTGCGATGGTATTACCGACGTTCGCGACTACAACATCTGGAACGCGAATCGCACGCCACCACAGGTGCAACCTGCCGCGGCAGCGACTGATGAATCCGCCAATCGCCGTGTCCGAACGAGGGCCCGCATTGCCACTTCATCCGCGGTCGACGAGATTATGGCAGAAGTCGGTTCGACAAGGGTGGTTGCCAACACTGCCCAGCGACTGCGGAGCAGTGTTGCACCCTAAGCCGTGGTCGGACTATTTGCGGCGACGAACGAGACCGATTCCGCTGAATAACATCAGCACCAACGTGCTCGGTTCCGGCACCGGGCTGGTGCTGATCATGGCAGCTGGCAGCCCAGCGGTGTTACCGAAGTTGTCTTTCCAGACGGTGTAGTCAGCCGCGTCGATCACGCCGTTTCCGTTTCCGTCGGCGCCCATCCCGGCCGTTACGGTTGTTCCAAACGAGTCCTTCCAGATGGTGTAATCAGCGGCATCGACCGCGCCGTTGCCGTTGTAGTCGCCCAACAGGCTGGCAACTTCGATCACTGACAACGACACCAAGGTCGGGTCGTACGTGATATCCCAGGCCAGCCCCGGGTCCAGGGCCGGGAATGCCGTCGTCGCGAACGTTCCCAACACGCCGCCCAAGCCCGAGATGATTGGGAACGTATCCCCCAACGCCGGGTTGAAGCCGCTGAGTAGATTTACATTCAACGTACCATCCAATGCCGCGGCACCAGATACGACCAGGCGGTCGAAGTCGTTCAGCCCAGTGCCTGCCAGCTCCACATTCAACGATCCATCTGCATTCTGTTGGTAGTCATTGGCATCGGCGCGACCGGGTGAGTTGCCGATCAGCATCTTGCCGTCGTTGATAATAGTTACGCCAACGTTGGCACCATCGGCCAAGCGAAGTGCATTCCCCAGGGAGTTGATCAGATTGCCGCCACCGCTGAACGCAGCCCCACTTTGGACGACGGTATCGTCGGCCAGTTGCAGATCACCGTCGATATTGGTGTTGCTGCCTGCTTCGAATGTTCCGCGGACTTTTAGCGTCGATGGCCCGGGATCGATCTGCATGTTGCCGCCGAAGTCAGTCGCGTGTGTCGAGTGGTAGACACCTTTGCTTAGCTGCAACCTCGAGCCCGGGTCGAATTCCAATTCGAAACCGTTAGCCGACACGGTATGTCCCGCCTGAGCGTGTACCGTACCGGTGAACAAGTAGGATGCGTTGTCATGCAGTTCCAGATCGGCAGATGTCGCACGCAGCACCCCGGCACCAGTGCCATGCCAGGCGTTGGCCGAGTTGTCGAGCACAAGCGTGCCGCCGCCGGTCGCTTCGATCTTGGAGTTGTTCACAACTCGCGATGCGACGGTACCATGTCCGTGAATACCGTTAGCACCGTCGTTAGTAATCGTGCTGCCCTGGATGACACCGTTGTTCAGAGTGACATCCTGAGTTACGTTCGTGTTCCACGGACTGGTGACGTTCAGCACCCCGGCCGCCCCGGATGTGCCGATGGTGCCAATATCGAGAAGGTTGCCGCTGACGGTGAGCGTACCGTTTTGGGCGATCAACTCGCTGTTGCCATCGCCGTCGATCTGGGCACCGATCGATCCGAAGCCGCGGAGAGCACGACCACTGGCCAGTTGCAGCGTCCCCGCGCCGTTGACGGCACCGCCTTGGATAGTATTGGTATTGGCCAGGTCGCCACCGTTAAGGCGGACGGAATCACCAGCGTTTGTTACATTGGTCGTACCAGTTAGAACCAGGAGTGAATCGATTTGTCCCGCACCAACAACCTGCATTGTGGCAGCAAAGTTTACTGGTGAATTGCCGTCCAGAAAGACGTCGCGCGAGTTGTTGCCGTTGTAGGTCAACGTTCCCGAGTCGTACGACCAGGTTGCGTTGCCAGTGAGGTTGACGTTGAGCGAACCGCCATCGTTGATTGTCATATCGCCGTCGTAGCCATCGTTGGCAGCGGTGCTGATCTTATCAGCATTGATGGTCAAACGTGCGTTCAGTATGTCGAGACCGCCATCGTCCAAGACGACCGTACTGACGCCCAACACGGTGTCGGCATCGACCGTTGCCGTTCCCTTGCGTAGCGTTCCCGCGCCGGTAAACACTGTGCCTGCCCCGGCATAGGTTGCCGTTCCCAGGTTGACTTCACCACCGGCGTCGATATCTAGTGACGCCGTACTTTCCCAAATCGTTGCGGCGTTGATTGTGAGATTGGCATCGGTCGCAACGTTTATGTCGCCGAACACTCGCATCGTCTCGCCATTGATCGTCGAGATGGTTGTCCCTCCGACGTTAATCTGTCCTGAGCTTGTCAAAGACCATTCGTTGTCAACGGTCGTGACATCCAGTTCTCCGCCGTTGATATTGATGACGTGGTTGAAATTCTCGTCCGCTCCAACGCCAAGGTCGAGGTCCAAGTTCCCATTGTCGTTGATAGTTGTGACGTTTGTGAGGTTGCCACTGCCGTCCAGGTTGAAAGTCGGCATGTCAATATTGACGGTGGCATTGACGGTCATGGATGCCGAATCGCCATTCATGTTGAGCACGGCAGTTGAATTGATATTGGTAAGTTGGTCGAATTGAATGTGTCCGGAGTTGTTAATCACACCACCGCTTTGAGTGAACTGTGCGTCGAAAATCAGCGTTTCATCCGTTTCATCCAATTCGATTTCTCCGCCAGACATCGTGAATGTGCCACCCGTTAGCTTTGCCGGTACGCCACGTCCCGTGATCGGTGGAATGAACGGTGGGATGCCAGGCGATATGATATAGGCGCCCGAATTGACATTGATCTTGCCCGTATGCAGAGAGTTTTCCGTGAGTGTCCAGCCGCTTTCGATGTCAAGCGTCGCGCCTGACGCAAGGTTAACCGTACCGTTGACCGCATCCAGCAGTGGGAGGTCGATGTCGAGCGTTGCATTTTGGCCGACGCTCACGATCCCTTCGCCCGTCGAGCCGTCCATGTCAAACCTGCCATTGATCGGTGCAAACGGTGCGTCAATCGTGAGTGTCGTTGCCGGCGGATTGCCGATCAATATCAGGCCAGTGGCACCCACCGATAGCGTTCCATTGTTCCGGTACAGACCTGTGATCCCCGACAACTCACTGTCCGGTTTGTCCAAATCGATGGCGCCATTGCCCGCAACCAATCCGCCCGTTTCGACTAAAAAGAGACCCGAGCTCGAACTACCACCGTCCACTTCAATGCGTCCACCACTCATCGACACGGTCGCACTCGCGCCTACAGTCAACGTATTCGTGTCGAACGAATCAAGAACTGCCCCCGATGCATTCGGGTCGACGAACAAGTAGCTGCCGCTATCTGACAGGGAGGTGTGACCGTTGACGATGACTTGAAAGCCATTGGTATCGAGGTCGGCACCGTTGGAGATTGACAGCGAAGCGATGCTAATGCTAGCCGAATCAGCAATGACCGTGTCGTTGTGTGCGGCCAAAAAGCTTCCAATCCACACATCGTCGCCGACACCTGGTAGGCCATCGGGACTCCAGTTCCCGAAGTTCGACCAGTTCTTGTCGGCACTTCCACCTTCGTCGTCCCAATTGAAATTGGCTGCATAAATGTTTGTGAGACTCGTCGCCATCAGTACGAGCCCCGCAATTACGACTCGCTGGATTGCCGATTGACTGAAGTAATAGCACTGCAACATTGCATGTTCCTCACCGAAAAGTAAAACGTTCGTGGAAAAGTCGGGCACGGCGGCAAACACGACGGCCACGCCCACGCCGATAGGGTCTCCAAGGGGTACATGTCCAAGGGGTACATGCACCTCGGGCGTCAAAACCCCTCACGACGGAGGCGGTTTTTTGTGAGCGTGCGGAATTACAGCGAAAAAAATCACTTGGCCTGGTAGATCGGCGCCCGGTGAGCCAATGGCCCGCAAGTTCGATGACATCCGCTGGGACGTCGTCGAGGCTTAGTATCCCGGTTGAGTTTTTTCTGGGACACGGCTACGATCGTTCTTGCTCGGGGAAACGTGCAATAGCGCCGTTGTCCATTCCCTATTCCTCGCGATGTTTCCTTCGACGTATCCTTTGCCTGTTGGAGTTGCTGTAAATTCACGACCATGGCACATGTTTGCATCCTCTCCAGCGTGCACATTGCGCTTGATAATCGCGTGTTCTTCCGTGAGGCGCAGAGTCTCGTCCGTCTTGGTCATCAAGTAACACTGATTGCCAAACACGATCGCGAAGAGATTCGCGACGGCGTGCGAATTGTTCCGCTCCCCTCTGTTTCGATCTGGCGCCGTTGGCTCGTGTGGAGCAAACTCTTTCGCCTGGCACGGCGGACGCGAGCGGATCTCTATCTCTTTCACGACCCCGAATTGCTGGCCGTGACCCCTTGGCTCCGTTGGAGCACTAGGAAGCCCACCGTTTACGATGTGCACGAGGTTTACCCTGACTTCATTCGTATCAAGGATCACATCCCAGGGATCGTGCGGGTGCCGTTTGCCTGGGTGTTTGAATGGCTTGAGCCTTTGTTGGCGCGCCTGCAATCTGGCCTGCTCTTCGCGGACAACCAGATCGCCCATCGCTTTCGGCGACTAGGATGCCCGAAGTCCACGTTGTTCAACTTCCCAGCCAGTGATTTTGTGAGTAAGGCTGCTGGGGCGTCGCGTTCGCATTCGCAACGTCCGCTCGAAGTTGTCTATGTGGGAGGAATTGAGCGTAACCGGGGGGCCGTGCTAATGATCGAAGCATTTCATCGTGTGCTTCAGGCCATCCCCGACGCTCGGTTGAAACTTGTCGGCAATATCGCACCCGACAATCTGCGCGGCGATATAGAGCGGGCGATCGACAAATTTGGCGTGCGCGACAAGGTGAAACTCACCGGGCGTATCCCATTCGATCAGATCGGATGTTTCCTCTCCGACGCACGCGTCGGCTGGGTGGCCTGGCAACCGCTTCCCAAGAACCAAAAGAATATCCCGACAAAACTGTTTGAATACATGTCGTATGGAGCCGCTATCGTGAGTAGCCGACTCGATTCGACGCAGCCTTTTGTCCTTGAAGGTGAAAATGGCTTGCTCGTGGACGCGACCGATCCCCAGGCCCATGCCAACGCAATCATCGAATTACTGAGCAATCCACAGCGGTCCGACGCGATGGGACGGCGGGGACAAGAGCTTGTCAAAGAACGATGGAATTGGTCGGAAATGGAGGCGCGCCTCGGACACTTTGTCGACGTGATCCTCCAGTCTAGTGAAAGGATTGATGATCTCACGGAGCCACGGAGTCACGGAGATGCGTGAGACTTACTTGACCGAAGACACACTACTAGCTTTGAGCCAATTGGCCACAAGCGGCTTGGATGTCGGAGCCCAATGAGTACCGAATGGTCGTGAAGATGCCAGCCTCGCGAAGCCAATTCGCAAAGTGATCGCGATGGGGTCGCGGAGTCGGTAGCCAAGGAGGACCACCGGGAATCGGATTGTACGGAATCAGATTCACGTGCACGCGCAGACCCCGCACATATTGGATCAAGGCCTCGGCATCCTCGCGAGAGTCATTCATTCCATCAACCAAGATATGCTCGACCATCACGGGGCCCTGATGCCGATGTTGATTGTGCCGAGCGGCCACGTAGGCCAGTGCTCCACGGAGTTCATCCCAGCCGTGGCGTCGATTCCACGGGACCAGGCGGTTGCGCAGTTCCGGTTTTGCGCTGTGTAGACTCAGTGCCATATGTATGCCAGGAAAGCGATCGATTAACCGGCACATCGCGTCGGGCACGCCCACGGTCGAGACCAACAATCGGCGAAGCGGAAACGCGCAGCCATCGTCGGCGGCTAAGCGTTCGATCGATTCGAACAGTACCGATTCGTTGTCCAGTGGTTCTCCCATGCCCATGAAGACAACGTTTCGCAGTCGCCGGCCCTCTTCTTTGGCGAGGCGCCCAGCGATCAGGACTTGTTCGAGGACTTCGGCCGTGCTTAGATTTCGTTTCAATCCCATGCGAGCGGTGGCACAAAACGGGCATCCAGCCTGACAGCCCACTTGTGTTGAGATGCACACCGACGTCCGTCCGGTAAACGCCCGCATCAAAACGGCCTCCCACCGAGCGCCATCGTGTGCTTGAAGCACCAGTTTCGTCGAGCCATCCACTTGTGAATCATGCCGAGACGACAAGTGGAGCGGTATCGTATCGAAATGCTCGTAAGCACGTTGTTCCGCCTCGGGTCCCAATCTTGCCATGGCGTGCTGCTGTGGTTCGAACATCCGGTACAGGCCATACTGCATTCGTCGGATGCGATAGGGATCGATGCGGAATCGTTTACGAAAATCGTCGAGCGCCCGGACGTCATGGAGCGTTGGTCGGATACGCTCCACTGGGAAGATTTCTTGTGATCCAGTCATCCGGTCGCTCGCCAAGTTGAGCTATCCCTCTAGCTGACGCGACAAATAAAACACTTCAGGTAATCGCTTTCCGGGCAACAGCTGCTGACCGGATGATCGGCAGCGGCCCCCCGTTGTTCCAGTACCTGAATGTCACGTCCTGCACGGCAAGCGACGTCTGCCAACATCGAAAGAAACAATTCTCGCGAAACACCCCCCGAACAACTGCACGTGGCCAGAATGCCATTCGGCTCGAGTACGTCGACAGCTTGCGAATTGAGGCGATGGTAGGCTCGCATTGCGGCCTCGATGCGACTGCGTGTGCGCGCAAACTTGGGGGGATCTAGAATCACGGCACCGAACCGCTGACCTTGTTCCTGGCACCCGCGAAGATAGTCAAAGGCGTCAGATGTTTCGAATTGAATATTCGTCAGGCGGTTGTTCGCCGCGTTTTGTTGCGCGACGGAGATGACATGCTTGTTGGAGTCCACTCCGATCACTTCTCGAGCACCACCGCGGGCCAGGGCGTTCAAACCGAAGGCTCCCGCGTAACAGAACAAATCCAAAACTCGCCGATCACGCATGTACTTCGCGACTGCGACGTGATTGTCCGACTGGTCCAGATAGCAGCCGGTCTTTTGACCACGCAACAGGTCGACCTCATACGCCAGTCCGTGTTCCATGATCGTGATCGGTGGCTGTTCATTGCCATCCATCACATAGGGATCACTAGAAGGCAACCCCTCGTCGGCGGAAACGCTCTTATCGCACCGCACGACAATCGACGATGTCGAAGGGGTAAATAATTCCAGGGTATCGGTTAGTAATGGCGCTAACCAATGCCAACGAACGCCGATGGCCAGTGAATTGATTTGAGCAACCAGGTGGTTGTCGTATTTGTCGATGATCAGCCCGCTCAACCCATCCGCCTCGCTGTAGATCAATCGTGTTGCGCGCTGCGGTTGAAAAGCACCCAGTTGGTGGCGCAACTCGATTGCACGACGAAAGCGCTGGGTCCAGAACTCGGCATCGAGCCCTTGATCGGCGTTCCAAGTGTAAAGGCGAACTCGCAGGCGACTCCGAGAATTGTAGATGCCGCGCGCGATAAACTCGCCGCGTTCATTGCATACGTCCACGACGTCGCCGTCGCGCAGCTGCCCTTCCACTTCGCCGATCGCGGAATGATAAACCCAAGGATGATGGGCGAAGAATGGGCGGGCCTTGCGACGCTTCAATACCACTCGGCCCACGGCTTGACCCTGTTTCCAGCGGTCGTCCGTATCGTGTGGCAGTTCGATTGGAGAATGGGCACGTTCAGTGGCAGTGGGCGTATGGTTCATAGCCTTGCCATTTTAGCACCCGCCAAAGACTTTGTCCCTACCGCCCAACAATATTTCCCGATTGCTGTTCGTCGCACCAGACGTGCCACATCGACCGGAGGGCCGACTCGAATTCACGGACGAACGCCGCAGCATCGCAAAGATTCTGGCGTACGCGGTCGCGCAACCCGGCTCGCAACGCCCCAAGGGTTACCGGATCTCGCGATAAACCAACCAGAATCTCGATGTACTCGTCTGCGGATTTGGCGATCAGGTGCGGCAGGCCTAAACGATGCAACACCGACGCAGTGGCACGCGTCATCGGGCGGTCGCCGTAAAGAGTCGGAATCGGTACGCCCATCCACATGGCATCGAAGGCGGTTGTTCCGCTGGACCAGGGAATCGCCTCAAGGAGAACGCCCATGGCCAGATAGGCAGGCAAATACTCCCCAGAATCATCCCAACCGAAGGAAACTCGTTTCAAGTCCACGCCCCCCGCCGCGAGCCGATCGGCCAATTGCGATTGCAGTGTGTCGTCTTTCGAAAACTGATTGTGGAAGACCAGCAGTCGCGAGTCCGGAATTCGATGGAGGACCTGTGCCCAAAGGCTTGCCGTCTCCCGCGTAATTTTTTCGGGACGATGGGTGGAGCCAAAGGTGACTGTTCCGTTTTGGAGCAGCGGAGCTTCGTTCACGTCTGGTGCCGCATCGGGCGGTTGCCAACACACGCCACCACCGGGTAGACGGACAATACGTTCCATATAGAATTCGTCGTCTTCCTCCGGGTCGCGGATGGCGTCACTAACACAGTAGTCCATTTCCTCCATGCCTGTGGTGTTCAGATAACCGATCATCGTGACCTGTATCGGTGCCGCGCGTTCGGCGAAGATGTCTAGACGGTTGTTCGCAGTGTGGCCGGCCAGATCAATCAGAATATCGATCTCGTTGTCGCGGACCAGCGACGATGCTTCGCACGATGATCGGCCATACGTGTTATGCCATCCATCGGTCAAGGACTGTAATCGCTCGGTCACTCGATCCGAATGAGTCAACTCGGCATACGCGTATATTTCGAATTGCTGGCGATCGTGGTGAGTAAGCATCGGCTCCAAGAAGCAGACCAGCGGATGCTGGCGCAGGTCCGGAGACACGTATCCAATTCTCAAACGCCGATCGCGGTCGGGAGGTTGCGTAAATGAGATTTGATTGGCTGTGGCGACGCGGTGACGCTGTCCCCATGCGACGTGTTGTGAGAACAGTTGTTGCCGCGATATCTGCGACGACAAGTTCAAAGCAAAGAGGACACTGCTGCCAATGACGCGGTCCTGTGGATTCAGTTTCAGAGCATGGGCGAGACAGCGAACGGCCTCGTCAAACTGTCCAACGTCCTGACGCGTGACGCCCAGGCAGGCCCAGGCCAATGCGTGTTTCGGGTCGATGTCGACCGCCCGCTGGAATGCCACGGACGCGTCGTTAGACTTGCCCATCATTCGCAGTGAATTGCCGAGGTTGATCCAGCCACTTGTGCAAGTTGGGCGCAGTTCCAAGACTTGACGGAATGCCATGCAGGCTTCTGCCAGCCGGTTCTGCAGTCGATAACAGGCGCCTAGATTGTTCACTGCGTTGAAATGCTCGGGATTGATCTCCAACGCTCGTTTGGCGGCCAGTTCTGCCTCGACGATGCGGCCGGCCTGCAAGTGGACTCGACAGCGATTGGCCCAGGCATCAGCGAAGTTGCGGTCAATCCCCGTTGCTTTACGCAGCGCGCGGTCCGCCTCCATCAAGCGGCCTTGACCCAACAGTGCTAACCCCAATACGTTCCAAGCCGTCTTGTTGCGAGGTGAGAGCTTCAAACACTTGCGTGCCATCTTCTCCGCTTCCTGCTCGCGGCGACTTTCCACCAATGCCGACGCCAAGTTCAAATAATAGTCCGGCACGCCTTGTCGCAATTGCACCGCATGTGTGAGATAATTGACGGCATCCTGAGTGCGGCCCACCTGCATGGCTAGGACGCCAGCCAGGTTCCACGTATCCGGTTGTGACGGATCGTCCAGTAATGCCTGATGGTATAGCCGGGCGGCCGCATCGTAGTCCCCCGACCGATGCTTTTCGACCGCTGTATTGATCAATAGTCCCGTTGTCATTTTCGTGCCCCTAACAATTCCGCACGCCGCCTGACTCTCTCCCCGTTTTCGAAGCACCCCCCAACAACTTGCGTCGTTTATTCCGTTTTTGCTGCCTTCCATGTCGAACCGTGACCCTACAACAAGCCGAAGCGAAGTGACGCAAACCGTTTCGCTGATTTGCGGTGCCATCACAGCAGTCGCCGTCGGTATTTGGCTTGGACGAGTGTTTGATCCACCGATTGGATGGACCGCCGGCGTGACGGTATTGTGCGCTGTGTGGTGGGTCTTTGAACCCATTCCGATGGCAGCCACCGGATTGGTCCCGTTTGCCGTGTTTCCGTTGGTTGGCGTTTTGTCGCCGGTCGACGTTGCCGACAGCTATGGCAACGCCATGATCTTGTTGATGCTCGGCGGTTTCATGCTCTCGCGTGGCATGGAAACGACCGGCACGCACCGACGAGTCGCCCTGTCGATCGTGCGCGCCGTTGGAGGAGCCAGCGGACGCCGCGTCGTTCTGGGGTTCATGTTGGCCGCCTGTTTGTTGAGCATGTGGATATCCAACGCAGCATCGAGCGTAATGTTGTTGCCCGTCGCTCTGGCCGTCCTGGAAAGCAACCCGGATCGCAAATTACGGACGAGCTTACTGCTCGGCATCGCTTACGCGGCCAGTATCGGAGGCATCGGCACGCCAATCGGCACCCCGCCCAATCTGGTGTTTTTCGCGGTCTTCGAAAAGAATTTTGACAGTACCCCCAGTTTCTCGCAGTGGATGCTGTGGGCAGCCCCCGTGGTGGCGACCATGATACCGACCGCTGCCTGGTTACTCACGCGTCATCTTGACCGCACGCGCACCGTGGTCGTACCCGAGGTCGGCAATTGGCGCGCGGCGGAGGTGCGGATGTTGAGTGTCTTCGCGGTCGCGGCGACGTTGTGGGTCACGCGGTCACAGCCGTTTGGCGGATGGTCTTCGCTCTCCATCTTCAGCAGTGGCAGCGGCGCCAGTAAGGACGCGACCGTGGCACTGTTGGCCGCCGTGGCGATGTTCATCGTGCCGACAGGGGAGGGGGGGAGGAAATTGCTGAATTGGGAGCAGGCGGCCAAAATTCCCTGGAGTATCCTGATCATGTTCGGCGGCGGCATCGCCATCGCCAAGGGTTTTCAACAGTCGGGGCTCAGCCAGTTGATCGGCAATCAACTGGCCGAGATTGGGCAATTGCCAACGATCCTGGCCATCGCGTTGATTTGCCTGGGAGTAACGTTCCTGACAGAAATTACGAGCAATACCGCCACCGCCAGTTTACTGCTGCCGATCCTGGCCGCTACCGCTCAAGCGGCCAATCTCGATCCGAAGCTGATCATGATCCCGGCCACGTTTAGCGTAAGTTTCGCCTTCATGTTGCCCGTCGCCACCGCGCCTAACGCTATCGTCTACGGTTCGGACCGCCTCCACGTGACCGATATGGTCCGCGAGGGCGTGAAACTGAACTTAGTCGGTGTGGTTGTGGTGACGACTGTGTGTTATCTGTTGTTCCGGTGGTGAAATGCATAGTGTCATCACCTTCCGGCCGATCTTAGTTCGGCCGGGCAAGCATCACCCACAACTGAAGAGAAAGCGCCAAGAATATATGGCAAATATTTGTCGCAATGCCGGTCCAATGGATCCAATCACGCGGTATCCTCTTGGCAAGATCAACGCAACAGACACTCAACAGCAATAGAAAGGCTATCGCCGTCACCACGTTTCCAACGACATTCAGAGTGCCCCAAACTGCCAACATCGACAACGCGATCGCCAAGTACTGAATGGCCGAAAGGAGAGAGGTCCCGCATCCCAACAGAAAGACCGCGCGCCAACTTGCGTTTGTTGCAAACACAGTAGCTAGGATATAGATGCAGACAGTTGGCAGTGATGCCACCGCAACGATACTATAGTAGATTGATTGCGGGATGAATCCATCTCGCAAAAAGGGCGTAGCAACGAGTAATACCAGCAGTTGGACTGCCCCCGTGGTTTGAATTACGACAAGCCAATAACCGGGGTGCCACATCCCCCGCCTGGATATACTCCACGACTGTAACATGCCGCACATAGCCGTGACACCTGCACCAAAGGCCATTCCGTGAATGAGTAGCTGCGCCATGTAGATCGGCGCCATGAAGTCAGGGACATCTGCGTAAATGTTGGACCAACGGTATGCTGCCATGCAGAAGGCAGACGCGAACGTCCACGCCAAAAGATGAACAATACCCAAACGCGGCGCCCGGATCGGTTCGTCCATGACACTTACTCGGGCAAATCTTCACTCGCAGGTTCTGGCAAGAAGAATGTCAGCACGGTACCGACCAGCGCATAGGCACCCGCGACGAATGCCGACATGGTGGCGATCTTGCCGGCATCTGGGGGCGAAGATTGCGACAGCGAAATCGTGAACCAGGCGGCGGCCGTTCCCAGAATCCGGCCGCCTATGTTGGCAGCAAACCCTTCGCCCGTTCCGCGCAAGTGCAGGGGGAAAACGCGAGGAATGTAATTGCCCCAGAAACTGAATTGCGCCACCGTGAAAAACCCGGCCGCGAAGA
>JAGQPD010000295.1 GCA_020426865.1 Planctomycetales bacterium | reverse complement strand
CTCGTTGTCCACTAATTCGACGGTTTCCACGCGATAAGTCGATTCGGGGCTGCCCGGCGGCTGAATGGCCAACTCTTCATGCTGGCCCGTGGCCTCGCGCGCTTTGTTGCTCAACAAGGCCGTAATCGTCTGCTCATCGCCGTCGCGCATGGCGGACAAAAACGACATTACGACCGCATCCGGCGACTGGAGTTTAGCCACCTTCTCCTGCACTTGTGGCGAAACCACGATCGGCTCGGGCTTCGACGAGGATGTCGATTCGGGCACTGTCGACGACGAAGTGTCTTGCACCGCGGGCTGCGCGTTCGCTGCCGCGTCGTTTCCACTCTTGCTGCCGCACCCGACCAATCCCAACAAACATACGCCGCACCACGCGAACCAAACTGCGCACCTCATGGCGAATCGTTCCTTTTCAAGATCCTTCCTGGAATTGCAAACCGGCGGCGAATCTCCCTCGCCACCCTGGGCGTCGGGAGTTTCCCAGGAACCAACGGGTACGTCAACGTCAACCTAACGCGGACCAGGAGATTTAGGAACTCTAGGAGGACAATGCCGGAAGGAATGATTCTTCTGGATATTCCTGTCGTAGTGATCGAAGAACCAGTTAGAAATTGAGGCGGGCAGTATGGTTCTTTTCAAGGTGCGACGATGAACGTAAATCTTCGAAATTGGGCAGCGGCTCTTGGCGTAGCCGGCGTTACTCTGTGGTTTTCCCAGATCGGTCTAGCTCAACAGGCCTCGTTTCACATTGGCGATGATGAATTTTCCGCCGTGCAACCAGCCAGCCACATCCTCAACAGCAATCTTTTCCGAACATCGGCGAACTCCGCACATTGCGATTCGTGCGACTCACCCGCCTGTGGTTGCGAGCAGCCGAAAACGTGCGACGAGCGACCGAGTTGCGAATCGAAGGGCGATTGCGACTCGCGCTGCGGAAATTTGATCGGGGAAGAATGTGAAGCGTGGACGTTGTTCCCCAACGACAATGGCCACGGGATCACGTTCAATGGCTGGGTGCAGGGTGGGATCACCTTGAACAGCGACAACAACGCGATTCGCAATGACCCGGTGCCGTTCTCCAGTAACGCGGGCGAGTTCTACTTGAACCAGCTATGGGCCACGATTGAAAAGGCCACGGATACGGGTGGCTGCGGCTGGGATTTTGGCTTCCGCATCGACTATGTATTCGGCGCGGACGGCCCGGACACCCAAACGTTCGGCTCCGGCGGTTGGGACTTTGGCTGGAACAGCAGCGTCGAATATGGATCGGCCATTCCGCAGATATATGGCGAGATCGCTTATAACGATGTGAAGGTGAAGCTAGGTCACTTCTTCACCATCATTGGCTACGAAGTGGTTCCCGCCACCGGAAACTTCTTCTACTCCCACGCCTATACCATGAACTATGGCGAACCGTTCACTCATACCGGCGCGCTCGCCGAATGGACGGTGAATGACAATCTCACGGTGTGGGGCGGTTATACATTCGGCTGGGATAGCGGTTTCGACAACTATCTGGACGCTCATACATTCCTGGGCGGAGTCGCCGCGCAAGTAAGCGAAAAGGTCAAGGTGATTTGGGCCGCCAATGCGGGCGACTTTGGGGACGGCACCAGCGCGCCGGGAACTTCGCAAAATGCAGGGAATATCTATATGAACAGCATCGTGGTCGACGTGGCGCTCGCCGACCGCCTGAACTATGTCTTTCAACACGATCTGGGCGTGAATTCAGGACTCGGCGCCGGAAACAGTGAATGGTACGGCATCAACCAGTATTTGCTGTACACGATCAACGATTGTTGGAAAATGGGATTCCGCTTCGAGTGGTTCGACGACAGCGACGGCGCTCGCATCGCTGGCGTCGATGCGGATTACTACGACGCCACCATTGGCATGAACTGGACTCCCACCGCGAATCTCACCATTCGTCCCGAAGTGCGATTCGACTGGACCGATGGAGCTCCAGTCTTTGCCAACGGCACTCGCGACAACCTACAGACGTTCGCATTCGATGCGATCATGACGTTCTAAGCAGCGTATTCGGATGCTGCGAGGCATCTTTCAGGACAAGATGCTAACATTTGCCTTGCAGCCAAAACACGATCGTGCCGAGCCATTCGTGGAAGACTTCCTCGCTGGTCTCGGCCGCGTCGACCGATGGCAAATAGTCCTGCGGACGGTTCAAGAAGCCCGCCGTTTCATAATCCGAAGCGGCGGGCGTGACTCGAAGCGCTTGACTCTCAAAGCACCGAACGGCGCGTCCCATGTGAGTGGCATCGGTAACGAGGACAACTTCCTCGATCGCCGCCTCTTTCAGCCGGCGCGAGGATGCGACGGCGTTACTCCAAGTGTCCGTGGACGCCGACTCCAACAAGATATCAATGTCTGGGACGCCCAAGCGAATTAGTAGATCGCGCATCAACTCGGCCTCCGACGGTGCGTCGAGCGTCGGATCGACAATTCCGCCGCTGACTAGTACGGGACGTGCTCGCCCAGGGTGATACAACCGGGCCGCTTCAAGA
>JAGQPD010000294.1 GCA_020426865.1 Planctomycetales bacterium | reverse complement strand
CGCTTATCCCGAGGCATTCGACGCCATCGACCGGGCTGCACAACGATCTCGCTTTGCCTGGCCTCGTGACTATACTGTCAGCGTCGAACAGTTTCTGGCAAGCTTGCTGGATAACACAAACGATATTCGCATGTTCGCTCGCCTACAAGACGCCCGTGCCCGGAGTTCGTTCCTTGCCGAAAAATACGACCAGGCGGCGCGACAGGCGCTGCAGATCGTCAGGATGGCCCGCTTGCAAGACGAAGAACCAACGCTGGTCTTGTATTTGGTGAATATCGCCTGCCGTAGCGTTGGCCTCTACACAATCAACGGGATTTTGCAGGGAGGGCCAGTCTCTGCCGAGACGCACGAGGTGATTGAACAGGAATTGGCAGCATACGATGGTGCGAAGTCGTACGAACACGCGCTGAAAATGGAACGTGTCATCGGTTGTGAAAGCTTTCGCGGTTTCGTGTTGAAGCTCGGGCCAACGTGGACCGGCGGTTGGAATGAGTACTTGAGCGTGATGGACCATGAGCTGGCGAACGTTGGGAAGCTGCCGTACGAAATGTCCGAAAAAGATGCCATTGTGACACCCAAAAACGCTTTGGCTGCTGGTATCGTGCCCGCGATCAACGCATCACGCGAGGCAACCGTTCGTATTCAGATTTTCGTTAACTGCCTGAGGATACTCAACGCGATTCAGTCGCGCGGTATTGATGCCGATCCCGTTGTGTTAAGCTCGTTGGGCTTACCGCCATCGACCGTGCTAGACCCCTACTCCGGCAATCCGCTGATTGTCAAACGCTCGGATAAAGGCTGGCTGATCTACTCAGTGGGAATAGACCTTACCGATGACGGCGGTATGGTCGCTGGCCTCACCGATATTGGGTTTGGACCAGGGTTTCACTGAGAATTCCGCCGATCGCTTCTCGGCGCTTGAGGGAAGGTAGGACGATGAGGGGCAGGACGATGTGGGGCAGGATGATGTGGTGTAGTCTCTGGCGTGTGATATTGCTGCGTAATCTAAACTGTGTGGAGCAATACTGTATGGTTCGAGGTATTCTGATCCGCCAAGAGCTGTATTAACGGCGCGAGTGACGGCCCCGATCGAACTCAAGTCGGAGGATGAAGCTACTCGGCAGCATCGTCCCAAAATTGATCGACGGCATGCGCCCAATCATCTTCTTGTGATTTCGTTTCGGCGGGACGCGCGCGAGACGACGTGTGGTTCGTAATCGAGGCTGGCAGGACATCGTCGAACACTGGTTCCAGCCAACCGTTCCAGGATGCGGTGCGGATCATGCGATGAACAACGGTCGGTTCTCCGCTGCCGGAAATCACCGTTCCAGGACGCAGGCGGGACTGTTCCCCGGGAGTAAAGATCGCGGTCGGTGATATTACAGCGACGGCACTGTGAGCGTTCCCGTCTTCGTCGATCCATGCTTCGATCGCAATGATGCCGGCGGTACCGGTGGCAGTACCGCCTGTCAGGTCGACGCTAACTGCGGTGGTATAGGCATCGTAGTCCAGCGTGTCGATCCCGATTCCGCCGTCGATCGTGCCCGTCATCGTGACAGCGTCACTAAAAATAAACGTATCGTCGGCCGAACCTCCAACGAGGTTTTCAATGGCAATGAAGAACGTAGTCGCATCCAAGTTGCCTTGGTCGTTTCCGGTGAGTAACCATGTGGTGTTTGCATTTGGACCGATCAGTTCATCGCCGCTGGTGGAGCCTCCTGTGAAGCTGGAAACGTTGGCAATCGTCCCACCGACGTTCGTTGCGGTACCCAAGGCAAGGTTGACAACAACAGGCGATGTGAAAGCGGAATAGTCGAGTGAGTTGTTTCCGCCGGAGCCGCCGTCAATGGAACCCGTGACATTCGCGCCGTCGGCCAAAACGAAGGTGTCGGTGGCGATATTCGCGCCGATGAGGTTTTCGAAGCTGTCATAAGCAAATTGTCCGTTGATGCCACCGTTATCAGTGCCGGTCAAATTCCACGTACCGCCGACGATGGGACCCGTCAGCGAATCCGTGAAGCCGGAACCGACGAACGATTCGATCTGCCCTACGCCCACACCAATCGCGGTGGCCGACGCGGTGGAAAGATCGACGCTGGCCGGAGCGGCGAATCCCGAGTAATCGAGACGGTCGATCGATGGGCCGCTGCCGCCGAGCAGGAAGCCCGAGAGACTTGCCGCGCCCGTGAACAAGAACTCGTCGACAAAGCTACTACTGCCGACCAGGTTTTCGAAACTCATGAACGTCCAGTCGTTAACGGTGCCGGCGTCGGCGCCGGTCACATTCCAGGTCGCCAGGGCGGCGGGACCCACCAGGGTATCGGCCAGTGGGCCGCCGATGAGGAATTCCAGATTCGACGAGGAGGATGCCGCGCTTGTGTTTCCAGAGGCGAGGTCAACGAACACTGGGATCGAATACGCGGAATAGTCGAGTGTGTCAAAGGTCGTCAAACTAAAGCCGCCGTTAATAAACCCAGATACACCGATTCCGTCCGAAGGCACAAACGTGTCGTCGGCATTGTCGCGTCCTTGGAGGTTCTCAAAACTCGTAAAGTCAAACAGGCCGTTAATGTCGCCTTCGTTGGTACTCGTGATGGACCATGTATTCACTGTATCGGGACCTGTGAGCGTATCGTCGACACCGCCGCCCACAAACGCTTCGATACCCGTGAACCCATTGCCCACGCCTGTGGCTTGTCCGGTGGCCAGGTTGACGGACGTGCTGCTGGTATAAAGAGCCAACGAAAGCGTATCGACAGCAGCGCCCGCACCACCGGCAATCGAGCCGGTAACGCCTTTGTCGTCGGATAGGATAAACGTATCGGCAAAAGCATCGCGGCCAACCAGGTTTTCGAAATCAGAAAATAGATGGACGCCATTGATGTCGCCTTCGTTAATCTCCGTGATGTTCCAGACGTTATTGGAAAGCGGTCCTGTCAGCGTATCGTCCAGCGTCGAACCGACGAACCGTTCGATATCGATGACGCCGCCGCCGATCCCCGGGGCCGATCCCGCATCAATATCAATCGAGACCGGAGTTGTCGATTGCGAATAGTCGATGGAGTCGACACCGGTTCCACCGCCGCCCTGAATCACTCCCGCGACACCGGCGCCGTCGGAAATAACAAATGCATCATCGAAGTTGTTTCGGCCGAGCAATGTCTCGATGCTGGAGAATTGCAGCGTACCGTTGACATTGCCCGTATTTATCCCCGTTACGTTCCAGGTCGTATCGGCGTTGGGGCCACGCAGTGCATCGTTGCTGGATCCCCCCACGAGGATTTCAATAGCGTTGCCAAGATGCGCCATGGCGTTGGCGACGCCGTCGGTAGCGAAGAGACTGCCCATGATGTGCGTAAGTGGAACCGTTACCGCCGAAAAGTCAACGGTATCACTATCGCCTTCGCCGGGCAGTTCGACGACTTCGTCCAATCCCCAATCATTGGCGAAATAAATGATATCGCTATCGCGACCGCCCTTGAGAACGTCGTTTCCTTTCAGCCCATAGAGTTGGTCCTCGCCTGGACCGCCGTCCAGAATGTTGTCGGCATCGTTGCCGATCAAAACATCGTCGTTGCTGCCGCCGATAATATTCTCAAATAGGTGGGCAACGGGTGACTCGACGGTGATGATACCGCTACCCGTGTCGTATTCGGCGATCCGATCGGCCGGCCATGAACCATTGGTACCGGACAAGTCAGCGGTAACCGGGATCGTGATCCGACTGAAGTCGATCGTATCGCTACCGATCGTCTCCACGATCGTGTCGTTGTCTGTTGGGTTGCCGATTAAAAAGCGGTACGTGTCATCGCCCGCACCACCCTGCATGTAGTCAGAACCAAAGCTGCCATCGAGCAGATTGTCGCCGTTATTGCCGATCAGAATATCGTCGCCATGACCGCCAATGATCTGTTCGAAATTGGCGTATTGGTCCAGTTGGTCCGTGACCAGTGTATGCACGTTCGCACCGGTTGTATGCGCCGCGATTTGATTCGCAATCCAGGTGCCGGGTGGCGATCCAGAAAGGTCGACCACAGCTGGATCGGTCGGCGATAGCGGCTCGATTTCATTTTGACCGTCACCGGTTAAATCAAAACCATCGAAGTGCAACCGATCGTGCAGACCTTCATCGGTGGGCTCATCGGTGCCCGCACCTGCCAATTCCAACACAATGTCCTTCTCACTGGCGGCCGCCGGGCCAAAATAGTACGTATCATCCTTCAATTGCCCGACAAGCAAATCGTCGCCATCGAGACCGAATAGGTGATCGTCGCCGCCGATGCTTAAAATACACGGATCCGTTACCAGGTTATCGCCATAGATCGCATCGGAGCCTGCATAGCCAAAAATGTTGTCGTCGCCATCAATGAGCGGAGTGTGCTCGAAATTGCCAAAATTCACCGGCGACACATGTTGTCCACTGACGGCGATCGTGACGACATGATAGCCAGCTGCGGGAAAACTGGGAGCAAAGCTATCGGGTGCGATTTCGCGAACAATAAACGTCCCGGGTGGTAGTCCACCAATTGTATAATTGCCTGCCGCGTCCGTGACAGCCGAAGGTTCGCCGATGTCCAGCACGCCATTGTTGTCCAAATCGACGTAGATCGTGACATCGCCAATTCCCGGCTCCCCTTCCGCGAACTCGCCGTGACAGTCGAGATCGTTAAACTTGAAACCCGAAATCGATCCGGCGCGGAAATTGCCAAAGTCGACACCGGTAATCACGCGGCCCGGTCGCATATTGACCGTGTGACCGTCGGTGATGCCACGGATTAATGTCGATACGGTGTCGCTATCGCGGTTGGCGATCACGACATCGGGCGCACCGTCACCGGAGATGTCCGTGGCCACAACATCGCGCGGGAAGAGCGTCGAGCTAAAATCAAACGCGGGCGAGAAACCGAGCTGGCCATCGTTAAGGAGTACTCGCACGAAATTCGAGCTGGGGACCGCGAAGAGCAGGTCGGGAAAGTCGTTGCCATCCATATCGACAGTGGCGACCGAGGCGGCTGACCCCACCGGCAGGACCAGTTCCTCGACAAACGACAGGCTGTCGCTGACGCCCCCGGTGCTCATCAAAACATGGACTCGCCCCATCAGCGGATCGGCAACCACCAAATCGAGGTCGCCATTTTGGTCGATATCCGTGGCCGCCAGTGACAGGTCTTGCGCGCCGGGCGACGTAGTGAGAACAACTTCTGCTAGTGGCAGCAGCTCGCCACTGCCGTTGTTGTCGTTGACCAGTACGGTCACTCGACTGCTACCGGAATACGCAACGGCAACATCAACGGCACCGTCGTTGTTAAAGTCACCGGTGACAATCGCTGAAGGCCGCGTGGAGATGGTGTAGTCAGCCAACGGAATCAGCGCGCCGGCTCCGTCGTTGAGGAATGTAGACACGGTATCATCATCGCGAATCGCCACGACCAAATCAGCGTAGCCGTCTTGATTCAAATCGCCAGCGGCTAATGCGACAGGTGTTACGCCAGATGTGTTCAGCGTGTCATAGATGCTGAATAGTCCCGTGCCGTCGTTCTTCAACAACATGATGGTATTGGATATCGAATTCGCAACTGCAAGATCAACGGTTCCGTCGCCGTCAAGATCTGTCGCGACAACATCCAGTGGACGCTCTCCCACAGCGTACGAAACCGGTGGGGCATACACGCCAGCACCGACGTTGATTAGGACCGAAATGGAATTGGCCAACGCATTGGCGGTGACGATATCGGGTCGTTGGTCGCCATTGACATCGGCCGCGATGACCGCGACCGGGCTGTCACCGGTGGGGTAACTTTCCGGCCCTGCCAACGACAACAAGGGCGCGGTCTGGTACCAGCTGTTGTCCTCCGGCAGCACTTCGCGCACCTGGTAAGTTCCTTCCGGCACTTCGGTGAACCAGTACTCGCCAGCATTGTCGGTGACCGTCGACGGTTCGTTGGGATCGAGCTGGCCGTTGTTGTTCAGGTCGAGATAGATCGTCCAACCCGCAAGGGGGCGATCGGCGGTATCGCGGAAGCCGTCGCCGTTGCGATCTTCGAATTTCGTGCCGTGGATCTCACCAGGACGACCTTGATTCCCAAAATCGATGCCGGTGACAATTTCACCCCGTCCCACTACAACCTGATGTGTCCCTGGTCGACCTTCGGTCGTCGTGCCATTGACCTTTACGTTATCCACCGCAACCAGGCTGCCTCCGTCTTGTCCGTCCTGCAGGATCAGTCGGAACCCAGACAGCGTGGATGCTGGGAAGGTGTTGGACCGTTCTGTCGACCCGTCGATACTGATGGACCACGACAGTGCTGCAAGGTCGATATCGATCGCCAGCAACATCGGCTTCGACGGATCGAATGTGGCAAACGGTACGACTCCGATCGGACCCAAGGGTGCCGTGATCGTGCCATCGCTGCGGAACGTTACGCTTGTGGCGAGTATTGCCGAGTCAAGCAGTACCGACCAGGTATCGACCGACTCGTTGAATCCGCCGATGGAAACCAGCATTTCGATGTGATACTGTGAGTACGATTGACTAAAGTCATTCAAGTTGAACCAAAGTTCCTGTGACCCATTGGACATTCGGACAGGTTGCGAAGTGATACCCGCCGAGCCGGTAACGACAATCGGTTCGCCCAGAACTTCGGTCGGCGTCAGTCGCGTCGCTGGTGCCGTACCGATAGCGGGGGGCGCGCCGACGGTGTGCGGAGGGGTTGAGAACGTCACGTCGTACAATGGGTTGTTGGCGCCGCTTGTCGTTGGATACGTCTGTGTCCATCCCGTTTGTTGCACTTCGGCGACTGTGTAGGTACCTGCGGGGACGTCCTTGAACCAATAGCCGCCGGTGCTGTCGGTAACTTGTACCGGTTCGCCTTGGGTGTGGCGTCCGTCGTTGTTCAAGTCCAAATAGACGGTCCATCCGGGGAGAGGTGTTTCGCCCAATTCCGGTTCGAATTGGCCGTTGCCGTTGACGTCGTGCCATTTCATACCGTGGATCTCGCCGGTACGACTTTGTTGGTTGCCGAAATCGGCGCCCTCGAACGTACCTTGCGGTTCGGGCATAAAGACGTCGTAGCTGTTTCCTGGCGACGTCGCGGTAGCGATCACGTTATCGAGAACCATTGAGCCGATGAAGCCGGGATTGGCCAAGAAGCCAAAGTACAGGCTGCCGATACCGCGAGATGTAACGCCGTGTGATTCGCTTTCCAACAGTTGGATGCCATCGAGCCACAGGCTGTAGAGCCCGGCGTCCATATCAAATTCCAATCGCAGCGGGATGACTCGGCCGACTTCATAAGTGCCGAGCGGTTCCTGGGAAGACGAATTCGCGTCAGTATAAGCGATCTGGCCTTGGCTATTGAAAAGGAGGTCCAGGAATCGCGCGCTCGTGCCACCCGGTTCACGGACGCGGACGGAATAACTGCTGAATTCCTCAAACAACAGATCAGCGGTCGCTACCAGTTGTCCGCTGACGATTTCTTGGCTATCCACGAACTCGAAGTGGACAAACTCGGCGGTGCCAGCAATATTATGTATGGACAGTACCGGCGAGGACGCCGGTGTATCAATCACGATGGCATCCAATCGCGGTGTCACTTCGACGGGCTGACCGGCAATCGCACCGCCGGTGCCAATCGCCTGATTGGTGGGCTGCATATCGAAGTCCGCCAACAGCAGCGTCGTGATTTTTTGCGTGGGGTAGGTTTGGCTCCAGCCCGCTTGTGGCAATTCGGAGACCATGTGCAGTCCGGGGGGAAGGTCCATGAACCAGTAGTTGCCGGCTTCGTCAGTTTGCGTCGAGCGTTCGTTGTTGTCGAGCTGTCCGTTTCGGTTGCTGTCAATATAGATCGTCCAGCCGGGAATGCCTGGCTCGTTGGCTTCACGAACGCCATTGCCGTTGAGGTCGTTCCATTTGGAACCGTGGATGGCACCGCCGCCGGCTACGGACGCAAGGACCGGTGCCGAACCGTTGGGCGTACGGTTTTCGCGAGTGTTGCCGAAGTCGACACCGACGATGGCGTCGTTGTTGGTGATGACAAAAGAGTGGCTGCCGTCGGCAGTGGGGAAAGTCTGCCGCCAGACAAGTCCAGTTCGATCGCGGCTGCTGTTCCAGAGGTTGTAGTCGCTGACGTCCGTGTTGCCGTCGCCGGAAAAATCAGCCGATGCCCAGCTCGTGTTCGCTTGAAACTTGTGGGCGAGCCAGATGGAGTAGTCAGCACCGTTGACAACGCCGTCGAGATTGGCATCACCGTAGGATGTCCCGAGCGCACCGAATACCAGCCGATCGACGTCGGACTGGTTCAACGTCCCATCGCCATTCAAATCGTAGACGTCGTCGAAGTTGCCAGCGTTGATGGCCCGATACAGCAAGTCAATATCGGTCGCATCAAGCCGCAGATCATTGTTGACGTCGCCCAACAAGAGGACTTCCCGAAGCACAACCTGGCCGGCCGGTACGTGCATGAACCAATAGTCACCGTTTTCGTCGGTAACTTGCCAACGTTCGCCCTGGTCGAATTGGCCGTTGTTGTTCTGGTCAATGTAGATGGTCCAACCCGCAAGACCGGGCTCATTGGAATCACGTTTGCCGTCGCCGTTGGCATCAAACCACTTAGTGCCATGGATCTGTCCACCCTTGCGTACGTTGCCGAAGTCGATACCCTCGACAACGTCTCCTTGCCCGATAGTTATCTGGTGATTGCCGTTGCCGGGATACGTTTGCATCCAGGGATTTCCCTGCTCGCCGCGATGGCTGTTCCAGATATTCAGATCACGGGCATCCGAACCGGGCTCACCGTCGAAGTTCCCTTGCCGCCAACCGGTACCTGACGCGTACTTGTTGGCATTCCAGGCGTCGAAGTCCTTGTCATCGACCGTGCCGTCAAGATTCGCGTCGCCAAAGACCGAGCCCAAGACATCGACCACCAGGATGGTTACGTCTTGAATATCGAGCAGACCATCATGGTTAAGGTCGTGGTCCGGGCGGTATTGATTGCCACGGATTTCGCGGAACAATTGGTCGATGTCGGCGTCGTCAACCCTCAGATCATGATTGACGTCGCCCCAAAGCAATGTCTCGCGAACGGAAAACGTGCCGGCCGGCAAGTTCATGAACCAATAGACGCCAGTTGCATCGGTCACCTCATACGGTTCGTTCCGATCCAATTGACCGTTGTTGTTGAGATCCAGGTAGATGGTCCAGCCTTCCAGGCCAGGCTCATCGGACGAACGAAGTCCATCACCATTGCGGTCTAACCATTTGGTGCCGTGAATCTGTCCGTCGTCCGTCGCGCGATTGCCAAAGTCAATGTTGCGGACGACCTGTCGATCGCCCAGCTGAATGATGTGGATACCGGCGAGTGGTGTCCCGGGAATCGGACCGGGATAGGTTTGTTGCCAGCCTGGCTGAATGACTTCAGCGACAGTGTAAACGCCCGCTGGCAAACCGACAAACCAATAGTCGCCATTTTCGTCCGTGCGTTCGCGCGGCTCACCGTCGTCCAGTTGATCATTGTTATTGAGGTCCAAGTAAATTGTCCAACCACGCAATCCCGGTTCGTTGGACGTCCGTTTTGCGTCGCCGTCCAAGTCGTTCCATTTCGTGCCATGGATCTCTCCGCCGCTGCGCCGATTGCCAAAATCAATTCCGCGAACGTCTTGGCCAATTTGGACGGTGACGACATGCACGCCAGCGGTTCCGGGCGA
Source organism: Planctomycetales bacterium (assembly GCA_020426865.1). Lineage (GTDB taxonomy): Bacteria > Planctomycetota > Planctomycetia > Pirellulales > Pirellulaceae > JAGQPD01. The sequence goes on along the minus strand of JAGQPD010000294.1, from coordinate 11,225 downwards.
GCTGGTCATCGCACAGAGGTAATCGAGTCGCAGCTCCTGTCCACCCATGGCGACACTGTCGATGGCGCCGCGGATCGTAATGGTCCCGCCATTGGTTCCGGGAATCGTGGTGACCGAGACGGTGGCGCCCCCAATCGTCGCACCGTTCAGATCGTGAAACGCCTCAGCCACTCGTAGGTCGCCATTGACCGAAAGATTGACGTAGCCACCTTGCTCGGCGAAGAGGAACGACACCTCGTCCTGTGTCGTGGCAAATTGAAATTGCAGGCTCACGTTGTTCAGGTTCCATTCCAAACCGCTGCCACCGGCAGCATTGCCGGATGCCATTTGTGCAAAACCGCTGGGGTTGGGGATGCCGGCGGCGTTGACCAGCGGTAGTGCGGTTACCGGCAGTACGGTCCCGTCGGTACCAACGGTTGTCGTCTGTTGTCCGACGGTAAGCGACAGGTTCCTTGGTACGTCTTCGAATTCATAATAAGTTTGTTGCAGATTTCCAGATGTGCCGGGATACGTCTGTTCCCAGCCGGGACGCATGACTTCGGCGACCGTATAGGTGCCTCGATCGAGTCCCATAATCCAGTAGTCGCCGTTTGCGTCGGTAACGGCAAACGGTTCGCCGCGGTCCTGCCGACCGTTGTTGTTGAGGTCCAGGTAGATGGTCCACCCGGCCAGCCCGGGTTCATCGCTTGTTCGTCGACCATCGCCGTTCAAATCGTCCCACTTGGTGCCATGAATTGCCGTCTTGGGCTGATTGCCGAAATCGAGAGACGTGAGGGTGTCTTCAGGTGCTGGGCGCACCAAGTGACGTAGTTGATTCGCGACCCCTGGATAGGTCTGCATCGCACCGCCCGTGAGCACTTCCATCACGGAGTACGTACGGGGCGGAAGGTCGGTAAAACGGTACTTGCCCGCCACATCGGTTACTGTACTGGGTTCGTCGGCGTCCAGGTTGCCGTCGTAGTCGAGGTCCAGGAAGATCGTCCAGCCGGCCAGCGGTGGTTCCCCCTGGTCCTGCAGGCCGTTGCCATTGAGGTCGGACCATTTTGTGCCGCCCAACGAAATGCCGTGAGCGTTGGCGAAATCAAGGCCCGTCACCACATCGCCGCCCGCGATCGTGACCGTGTACGAGAACGACCGTTCCGGACCTGGCACGGTCTGCGCCCAGCCACTTTGAAGCACTTCCGTTACCGTATATGTCCCCGGAAGCAGATTGTTGAACCAATACAAGCCCCGCTCACTGGTCGGGTCGATCGCTTCGTCCACTTCGTCCACGTGTGGCTCGCCGGGAGTCGGATCGCCGTCGCCTTCCCCTTCATCGCCGGTATTCGCAATGCCGTCGGCGCCTAGGTCGTCCGTGTCGGCATCCCAGTCGCCATCGGTGTCAAATCCGTCGCTGCCGCTGCCGTCGAGATCGACGTCGGTAGACAGCATGGTCGCGATCACCGTATTGGTTGCGTCACGCAGCTCGATGCGCCAACCGTTCAAGCCAACATCGCCTTGAATGTTGTTGGGATTGGCGTTGCTGAACTCTCGCAGGCCATCTCCATCCACGTCGATCCATTTCGTGCCATGAATTGACGCGGCCTGGATGTTACCGAAATCGATATTGGTGATTGATGCTCCGCCAGTGACATTGACCGCGATGGCGCTTGGCGAAGTTGCCGGGCCAGGCGAAGTTTGCAGCCAGCCGGCCGGCAGGACTTCGCGAACGTTGTAGCTACCCGGCATAACGTCGGAGAATGTGTAAGTTCCCGTTTCATCGATAAGCGGAGTGTCCGGGTCGTCGAAGCGAGTGACCACGTAGGGGTCGCGATGTGCGGAGGTATTGAGGGGATCGGGATCGTCGAACATGCCATTGTTGTTCGTGTCGAGGTAGATCACCCAATTGGCCAGCCCCTGTTCGTTGGCGTCGCGGATCCCATCCCCATCTTCGTCCAGCCACTTGATCCCTTCCACCGTGCCCGTGCGAATGTTCGCGAACAGGCGGAATGCCGATTGACCTGACGTGAGGTCGACACGATACCCGGGCAGTCCCGTTTCGGCTTCGATGCCGGGAATCGTCTGCAGCCAACCAGTTTGTGGAACTTCGGCGATCAGATAGCTTCCGGGCGCCAGTCCGCCTATCGAATAGTTACCGGCCGCGTCGGTTGTATCGAATGGCTCGATGGGCGTGTTCGTGTCATCGACATCGAGTTCGCCGTTTTCGTTCGTGTCGACATAGATCGTCCAACCACCGATGCCAAGCAGCGTTTCTGTGTTGACCTTGCGGCCCGTGATGGTCACGTGTTCGTAGTTAGCGAAATCCAAATCCGCCACGACGTCTCCCGACGTGGCGATCAATTGATAACGCCCTCCTTCGCCGGCCGTCGGCAACACTTGCGACCAGCCGGCGGGAATGACTTCTTCTACCGTGTAGAGTCCGGGCGCCAGTCCGGCGAATTGGTAGAAACCGGTCGCGTCCGTCACCGCGGTCGGTTCACCACCGTCAAGCACTCCGTCCATGTCGGTATCCAGGAACAGCGTCCAACCGGCGATACCAAGATCGTCGATCGCGTCTCGCAGGCCATCGGCGTTGAGGTCCTTCCATTTCACACCACTAAGAGTAATCTGCTCATAGTTGCCGAAATTGAGATTCCCGGCGACCTCTTTGAAGTCGAGTGTCACATTATGGACACCAGTTGCTGGATACGATCGAGTCCATCCTGCCGATACTATCTCGCGGACGCGATACGTTCCCGGCATCAAGTTATCAAAGCGATATTCGCCATCGCTGTCGGTTGCCGTGAGCGGCTCGGTGACGATATCCCAGATGCCGTTGTTATTGTGATCGAGGTAGATCAACCAACCTTCGATGGCCGGTTCTTCGTCGTCCCATTGGCCATCGCCGTTAAGATCTTCCCATTTGAAGCCGCTGATTTCGGCCAGTTCAACGTTCCCAAAGTCAACGCCTTCGGCGATGTCGCCCGAGTCAAGTGCTAGTGAATAGACGACGATATCTTCGCCGTCGAACGCAGAATTCGCCACCACAGCCGTCTGTCCGGATGGCAACAAGAGATCGATCGTGTCGTTGACGGGGGGCGTGGCAGGCACCGTCCGAAGGAATCCTGATTCCTCTTGTTCGTAGACAAAATAGCTGCCAGCGACCAGGCCTTCGACTTCTCCACCGTCGACCGTAAGATCCTTGAACCAATACAGGCCAGCTTCGGTAGCGGGGTCGATGAACCCGTCTTCGTTCAAATCAACGCTCGTCGTGCTCGTCGTCGCCAACCATTCCCCCTCGGCGTCCAACAAGTGAATGGTCCATCCGTCGAGTCCCACTTCATTGGCATCTCGCATTCCATCGCCGTCGAGATCCTCAAATTTCTGGCCGTGGATTTCCACTGGGTCGGGCACCACGAGAATCGGCACTTCATCCAACACGCAGGATGGTACGAGGTAGCCGCCGACATACGGACCGCCGACCGGCGCACCCGGGCTAACAAGAATGCGATCGACATTCAGGTCCGACGTGCCACCGATCATGATGTTGGGGCTAAGCGTTCCGCACATCAACCATTCGTCGTCGGGGCCACCTTCCAGATAGTCCGCCGTGTTTGCCCCAACATCCCCTAGCTTGTTGGCGATCAGCGTGTCATTGCCCCATTCGCCAAACAAATAGTCCGCGTCGTCGTGGCCGATCAACAGATCATTATCGTGACCGCCAAAAATCAAATCATCGCGGTCGGTACCGGTGGTTGTCAAAACGTTGATTAACGCGATAAATGCCTGATCCTCAAAGCTCTGTTGCGGTGGTGGAAGCTGTTCAATGAACGGTCCGAGCATGTCGTCGTCGAACAGTTCCTTGAAGGAGTTAATGACCAGTATATCGAGCGTAAAGAGACCGGCAACGAACGGGTCATTGTCAGTCGTTGGGAGATAACCCAGCAACAAATCATGACCGCTGTCGCCAAACAATTCATCGCCAAACAAGAGCGGACCGTTGATCACTTGATTTCCGGCTACGGTGGGAACCGTCAGCGATAAACCGCTGAATGCTGAATTGCCATTGCCCGAATCAGCACCGCCACTGATGAGGTCGTCACCCGAACCACCGTGCAATTCGTCATCACCGACATCCCCGAGAATAAAATCTTGATGCGGCCCGCCGTAAATGATGTCGTTGCCGGCTTCACCGAATAACTTGTCTTTGCCCGAATCGCCGTAGATCGTATCGCCACCGGTCCCACCGTATACGATGTCATTTCCGCTGTTGCCATGAATCTCGTCGCCGCCGTCGGTGCTATTCGTCGTAATACCATTCAGAAACGCGATGAAGTCTTCTGGCGTATCCGCCGTGATGAGATCCACAAACATGTCCCTGTAGTAGTACTGTACAAGATACTCCAGCTGAGTTAGCGGCGTGGAGAATGGATTGGAAAACGACGATGCGGCTCCCCCAATCAACAAGTCATTTCCGTCATCGCCTCGCAACGTGTCGCCCGCGGTGTCGGCACCACCCACAATTAAATCGTCGCCGCCGTCCCCTCGGATGTCGTCGTTGCCGAGGTCGCCGAAAATGGCGTCGCGATCGGCGCCGCCACGAATCGTATCGTTGCCGGCCTGACCAAAGATCCGATCTTCGCCCGGACCGCCGTCGATGTTGTCAGCACCGCCGCTGCCGTACAACGTGTCAATGCCGTCATTGCCTTCGATCGTGTCGTTGCCAGCGTTGCCGGTGATAAGGTCTTCACCAGCGTTGCCGACTAACAGGTTGGCCGACGTGTTGCCCGTGATCGTGTCATTGGCCTGACCACCAAACGCGTTCTCGATATTCGCGCTCTGATTGGTCACTTCCGTTTGCAGCGTGCGGCCCGTATGGGTGGCGATGATCGACGGTGCGGTAAGATCAATGACAACCGGCGTCGTCGCGGGTAAATCGTGGAAATCGACCCCGTCCGTTCCCTGTCCCGCCAGTTCGGCAATCGTGTCGACCTGCGTTCCCAACCGCCCAAAGACATAAAGGTCGTCACCCAGACCGCCGCGGAACAGATTGTCGTTCTTGTTGTCGATGAAGGTGTCGTTCCCGCTTCCACCGATTGCATCTTCGAACCGCAATGGCTTGTCGATCGTGACCTTGCGACCGGCGTGCGAGGCGGTGCCATTGAGCAAGTTGACGATCACGTCGGTCGTGATAGCGCTGAAGTCGAGTGTTTCGTTGCTGCCCGGATCACCTCCATCGTCGGAATCGGACACTTTGTCCTTTTCGGTGCCGACAGCGGCCTCGAAGTAGAACGTGTCGTCTCCTTCGTTTCCGTCCAGCGTATCATTGCCGGCATCGCCGTATATGGCGTCGTCCCCTTCTTCACCACTGATGGTGTCGTCGCCGTCATCGCCGTGGATCGTATCGTTGCCGGCTCCGCCACCCATGATGTCGTTGCCGTCGCCACCGAACATCATGTCGGCGTCGTCACCACCATTGACGGCATCGTCCCCTTCGCCGCCAAAGAGCATGTCCAGGCCCGCGGCGCCGGATACCTGATCGTTCCCGGCATCGCCGTAGACGATATCGTTGTCGGTACCACCATCGAGATTGTCATCGCCAGCGCCGCCATGAATCGTGTCGATACCGTCGTCACCGCGGATCGCGTCGTTACCATCGTCGCCGTTAAGCGTATCATCGTCTCCCTTGCCGAAGATCGTGTCGTCGCCCTCACCGCCGGAGATCGTATCCTTGTTGCTACCGCCGGTCAGGCGGTCATTTCCCTTACCCCCTTCGATGGTATTAATGCCACTACCGCCGGTCAGTTTATCGTCGTCATCCCCCCCCTTAAGCGTGACGGGAATCGTGACATCGGCGCCGATAACGACTTCGTCTTCGCCGGCACCCGCTTCGACAAGAATACTGGTTACGCCGCCGTAGGATTGTTCTTCGCCGTAGCCCGAAATGACATATTCGTTGTTGTCGGCGTCGTAGGTAATCTCCAGCATGTCATCGCCATCGGTCGCGCCGGATTGACGCAACGCCGCATGTGGTCCGATGTGGGCGATCAGCACTCCGCTATCGACGTGACCAAGCACGGGTGGCGGTAATGGCGGACAGCCGATGGAAAATTCCAGGATGGTGGCATCGAGCAGTCGCTGGACGATTTCGAAAATCGTGATCTCTTTTCCGAAGATCTTGATCCCGATTTTTCCGAACGCCTCGAGGATTACCTTTAAGGCACCTTCCAAGTCGAAAATGCAGTGAGCACCCTGTTGCAGCCGGGCAATGAATTCGCTTGGCCGGAATTTCTGATCGTCGTTCACGTCGTTCCAGCCGGCCCCGATGGTAGCCTCCACGCCCCCTTTCGCGCCGGCCTGGATCAGTCCCAAATTGAGTTCCGCCACCACGCCGAAGGCGGCGCGTAGCCCGGCGACGGCCTGTTCGTCGACGAGGTAAAAACCGTCGAAGATTTTGTTTCCATCCTGCAATCCAAACGTATCAATCCCAAGATGCAGGATATCGACGAACACCTCGAATTCCGCAAAAATGTTCATGAACAACGGGACTGGGGGAATCAACGGACCGAGGCTGGGTGAATTCCATTCAAACAATGCTGAGAGTGCCGGGCCATCGTAGCGAACCAGATCGACCGGTTGTCCAAACAGCAGGTTAAACGCCGAAGTGGGGTTCTCGAAAATTGGGAAGCTGATCCCGATTTCGTTCAGTTTGTCGACCAGCGCGGAGAAGCCGCCAGGTGCATCGTCGAATTGTTCCGCCGGATCACCCATGCCGTCGGGGGTCATCGAGCCGGACGTGCCGGCATCGAGGTTTGTATTTTCATCGCGCAGATCAGCGGCGAAGTCGAAACTGCCGAAAAAGATCTCGCCCCCTGCGAGATTGTTGATCGCATCGAAGACGTCGGCAACGACATCCAAAATGTGTACAACCTCTTCGACCGATTCCAATCCGTCGCCGAACAGTCCGATAAAATCACTAATGGTAACGGGTCCCTGTCCCAGCAGTTGCGAGACATCGGAAATCAACGGAATCTCAAGCGTCAAGAAATCAAGGATCGGCCGCAATGGCTCGACGGCCGTATTAATCTTCTCGGCGAGCGGGCCAATCAAATCCGTGAGGAACTCGCCCAGATCCAATCGCAAGTTGTTGAAACTGACTGTTGGTGCCGCGCCCGTCACTCCATCGCCCAGGATATGCCAATCCAACATGAACGTCGCTTCCAACTTGGGCAACGCATCGCCATCCTGAAAACCTGCGGAGAGATCGAGGTCGATAGCGGCGTTCACGTCGAAATCGACATCGATAGACTGAGACAGTGACGAACTAACGAGCTCCGTAAACCGAACACGGTCGTCGACAGGCGTGCCACCGGGTTCCAGCAAGTTCACGCCAACACTACCCGTCAGACCAGTCGTCTTGGCGTCGGCACCTTCGGTCGCCTTGAATTGCAGGAAAAACAAGTTGATCAGCAGCTCCGTGCCTGGTGACAATCCCGCCGTTACGGAGAACGACAGCTCATCGTCGGTATCATCGACAATAAAATAAGCGCCATCCGTCTTGCTGACGCCAAAGCCTAACTGAATGTCGTAGTCCAACGTCAATTGCACCCCACCGGATGTCTCCAAATCGAAGACGAACGCATCCAGGCCAAAGCCGAAATCGGTTTCAAACGTGAACGAATCACGCAAATGCAAATCGATCATCACGCATTCCGGGCTGCCGACCGGAATCTCCGCCCGGTTGGCGGCCCCGGAACTGAAGTCGCCAATCTGGCTGGGGTCGTTCGGTGCCAGTGGATTGTTGCTGGCATCGGCCAGAATGTTGAGCTTCAACCCAGTGCCGGCCGCTGTACCTGGCCCGAGGTTTTCGTAGATGTAACTTTGTAGCTCCGCACTACTGGTCATCGCCAACACGATCGGATCGGCGAACGACCGCATGTCAGCGACAAAAGTCTGGACCGCCGCCAGGTCGACGTTGTTGCTGATGATCGGCAACTTTTCCAGCACGTCACTGGCGATGGCAGATTCAAATGCGTCCAGGAACGTGTTGATACCGTCGGCGATGAGCCCCAAATTGCACGCCGAAGAATCGGTCATCGAAAGATCGTCGGACAGCTCGGGAAACGCCATCGTCGTGGTGGTTAGGCGACTGAAATCGACAAACGCACGGACATCACCGCTAAGTCCTACAAACGGAATGTCGGGTGTGATGCTGGCACCGAGCACGGCGTCGAGATTGAAGTTCAGCTGTGACGGAACGTCGGATAACGGGATGTAGCCGTCAAGCGGACCGCTTGTCGGATCGTCGAAGTTGAAGCCGAGCGTGGCGTCGGTCGTTGTATCGGGCATGACGATCTCCACGACCGTCCCGCCGGGGAGTGCGACATCGAAGACAACCTGGTCGTTTGAACCCGGGATCGTGTAATCGGCACTGGCAGCCGTGTAAGGATCGCCGCCTGGTTCGGTCACGATGACAAACGCCAACGGTAACTCGGTGGGCGTCAGGGCTGGCCCCGATAAGGTGAACGTTGTGTTGTCCGACGTTGTCGTCGTGCGAATGTCGGCGGCATTCAAGGCGATAATGATCGGATCGAGCGTTACGGCGTCGATACCACCGATCGTGGCAGTGGCCATGAGGCCCGGACTGGTCACGATGGAAGCGTCCAGTGTGATGGCGGCACCAGATGGTCCGGTCTTCAGTACCAGTCGATCCTGCAATGGCACTCCTTCGTCCAGGTTCAAGGCAAAGTTCAAATCGAACGAGAGGTCATAATTCAGGTCCAACGTCCCAGCACCCGTCAATTCGAAGAAGTCGATTGGCAAGGTGTCGGTCAGGTCGGAGAGTTCGTCGAATTCGAGTGACAGTGTCCCGCTGGTGATTTCGTAGGGGATCTCAAACGTCAGACCAGGAATGACGGCAACGTTAAATGCGTCACCATCGAGATCGGCGTAAGCGACGGTGGCGTCGCTAACGTTGGGCGCGAATAGGTCCTCGATAAACATTTCCAGTTCGTCGAGTTTGGGGGCCAGATCGTCCAATTGATCTACAATGGCAGTCAACTGACCGGTGTCGATGCCTGGGTCCAAGGCGTCGATAAAACTGCGGAAGCTGGCCACTACCGACGCGATGTCATTGGGCAATTGAGTCGTATCCGCCCGTCCCAAGGCTTGCGTGAGTGCCTCGCGAATCTGATACAGCTCGTCGGTTTCCACTTCTGTCAATTCTGGCAATAACGCGGGAATGGCGCCCTGCGGAATGTCGACATCGTCCAGGTCGGGAAGCAGGCTCTCGATATCGGCCTTCAACTGATCAAAGTCGATACAAATCGCATCGGCGATTACGGTGAGCGTCCCTGCGACGTCGAGCAGTTCATTAAGGCTTTTGTTAATCAGCGGCAGTGGCTCGTTGAGGAATTCGAATTCCGCGTCGTCGAGCAGCCCAACGATCGACGTGATGGCGTCACAAACAGAGTCGTAGGAGAAATTGGTCATTCCCGAGAACAAGTCGTCAAAGTAGGCATTGGGGATGAATGCCACATCCAGTCGATCTTCGGGAACGGCGTTGAAGGGGTCGAACGTAATGTCGACCAGAATCTCCGGACCATCCTCTGCTTCGGTGGTTGGGTGAGTGGGATCGATCGCTGCCAGGCTATTAATCACCGGCGAGGTCGAGACGACTGGCAAGCGACCGTCGCCCGTCAACACCGGAGTATCGACATCCAACGACTCGCCGATCGAATGTCCGAACAGTTCACTGAGATAGATTCGACCGTCGTTAGCTAATGGATCGACCAGTTCCGCTCCGGTTTCCACGACGAACTGCAACGTTCCGTTCTCAATGGAGGCACCGATACCGAAGACGCTGACCGATACGTCAATATCATCGGCGTAGATGCCGGTCGACAAGTCGATGCGGCTCCCTTCGGTAAAGAAGAAGCGATCGGACAGGGTATCTCCGACGGTCTTAAGGAATCCTTCAAGCTCTTCGCCGCCACCGAGCGTGACACCTTGGACACGGACCTCGATATCACCGTCGCCACTGATATCCTTGGCCGCCAGGCCGATATCGCTCGCGGCGCGCGAGTCACCGGCGCGCGCGATGCGGAAGGTCGCTTCTTCGCCGGATGGTGCCGATGTAGTGTCGGTCAGTATCACCGACGCGACTTCGCCACTGCCGTTGGTATTGATCGCTACGGTGACGGCGCCTGATGTTCCCGCCTGAATGGCATTGACTGCGTCTTGGTAGGTTGATGCACCGGCCAGATCGATCAGGTAGATCGGGCCGCTGACATTGAGTAATGTACCGAAGCGGTTGATTTCGTAGATGCGGTTGCCATTGGTAACACGCCACTGAAAATCATCGCGTACGACGTCAACTGTCGCTCCGGAAAGCGTAATGCCGGCGTTCGCGAATTCGGTTTGTAGCGACGCGGGAATTGTCTGGGAGTTCAAATCATCGCGAATACCATAGTTGACGTCGAACAAAATCGTGCCGCTGGCCTCTACCGTCACTTCCAGATCCGGTGTGCCCGATGGCGTAATTCGCGTTCCCAGTTGGCCATTGAGATCGCTTAGTAACGAAGTCGGGAATAGCGGTGAAGAACTCTTGGGCGTCAGGTCGAAGCCGACTCCCAAGTCCAACACCAACGCCCCGCTCGCTTGGGCGGCGACCCCCGCCGACACCGTAAACGGGCCGGGGTTTTTGTTGAAGTCGAATTGGAGCTCCTCGGCAAACAACTCTTGTTCGACGTTGAGTTGCAGAATGACAGCTTGTTGGCTTTCGTCACATACCAACTGCACGGCGTCTTCCGCCCACCCTGCGTAGGTGTGCAATTGGTCCACCAACTCCTGGAACGTCTGGAAGGCAGGTAGCACTTCGTCCAACAATTGTTGACTGATGTTGTCAATAAACTCGCCGACGTTCACGATCGAACTTACCGCTTGATCGACGAACGGAAGCGTGCCGTCAATGTCGAGCCCTGGGGCAATGCTGCGAAGGATCGTTCCTAACTGGTCGATCAAGGCATAGATCTCTACGCCCGATATGTTATTGAACGGATCGAGCTGATCGAACGCCGCATTCGTGAGGACGGACGGATCCAGGCCGTCAAAAATATCGGGATCGGTAATGGTCACTAAGGCCCCGGCGCCGGCACTGAGCCAACCACAGAGTGTCGGTTCCACGGGCAGATTCGCGAACGCTTCAGCGCGGTCCACGATCGTCTGAATGCTGTTTCCCAATAGCG
>JAGQPD010000012.1:4903-15592 GCA_020426865.1 Planctomycetales bacterium | reverse complement strand
TGCAGCGGATCACAATGGTGCTCAGGTCCGGCTCCGTGCCAGAGAAATAACGACCATTTACGACCACCAGCAAGGTAATTGATCGTGTTGGGCCCCTGTGCGGCGACGAGATTCGCAAGCCCGCGGACGCCCGCGTCGGTCAGTGCTGCGTCCATCGTGCTCCGGGCGTATTCGTCTGAAAGAGCGGAATCGACGACATCAAGCGAAACACCCGCTAGGGCGAGATGACACGCGGACCATCCCCGCGAATCGCCCACGATCAGGGCCCGGCTGCCACGAAACCGCTGCGCTGTATTGTAGATGATCGCCGCCTCGTCACGATTCGGCAACTTCCGTGTGGGCGCGGCCTGATCCACGTAGCAACGGTGGGCAGTGGCGGGAACCTGTGTATTCTGGGTGAAAATGCCGGGGAGCCCCGAAGTAATCGTTGGAAAACATGCATCCGGCATCACAGTCGCCATCCCCGGTGAGACGTAATCGCCCGGCAGCAATGGGCCGTTGGGGAGCTTCGGCGTGCAATACGTCGGCGGGTAACGCATTCGAACCGGCACGAAACCACCGGCAACACCGGCTGCCAGCGCGAACTCACCCTTGGCCGCACCGGTCAGATGCAGGATGCTGATAGGGACGTGCGGAAGGCAGGTTTCGGTGAAGCGGTCATTGGCTATGTCCCAGGCGGGAAGGCACATGTTGCAGACCCAGTTGCACCACGCCGGTAAGAGATCGGTACGGTCGAAGTTCCGGCATAAATAGACGGCGTAGTTGAGTGCGAGCTGATCGGTCACCATGTTGATACCGCGCGCGGCGGCGTGCGTGAGCGCCTGCTGCCACGACTCCCAATGGGGAGCGTCGCGGTGCATGGCAAAGACGCCGGCGTTAAGCATCGGGAACCCACGAAGTATGCGGGCTGTTTCCTGTCCGAAGGCGTCGGTATACCAGCGTTCCGTCTCCTTCCAAATCCGCGGTAGATTGCCATACTGGTTACCGCTGCCCCGGTCGATTTCCGGGACGATCGCCAGACCTCGCCTACGGGCACCAAGGATAAATAGGTCAAATCCTCTTCGGTCCAGCATCATCGTGTCGGCGTCGAACCAAAAATAGACTTCCGCACCGGGAAAAAGGTCCCGCAGAAAGGGGCGCACGAGCAGTCCTTTAAGCCACGAAGCGGCGGCGTCCCTACCAGGAAAATCGAGCGGCCAGTCCGGGGAGACAACCAATCTCGCTATGGAGTCAACCCAGCGTCGTTGCGGCAAGGTCAATCCCAGGTCGAGCACACACAAGTGAGTGTTTTCATGTGCGAGCACGTCGACCACAGACTCAATCGCACCGCGAAACAGCTCAAAATACCGGGCGTCACTGGCGGTCACTAAGTAAACGGGCTGGGACATGCAGCGCTGGTTCAGTTTTGTTCTTCAAGACTCTGTAATTCAAAGAGATCGTCGAGCCCCGCCTCGCGTCCTCCGGCAAACGTGGTAATTCCAGCGATCCCATGACCGCGCAGCACATCGGCGACAGTGCTACGGCAGGAGTTGACAAGGATGCCCTGCTTGCATTCCGACAACGAACGTAGGTCGGCGCACATGGTCATGATTCCGTCATGCGACCGGTCCAGGTCGTGTTTGCTGCGCGTACCGGCGTTGAACGACACGTCAATGCCCGCTGCCTGTAGCAAAAGGATGGCCTTTTGTCCCGACTCGAAATGATCGGTTGCCAGATGTGCCGACCTGGCACCGAGTCGCTGGATGTGGTCGATCGCATCACGGGCAAATGTGTCGACAGGCGTGGAGTCCGGGAGGAAACTGCGCAAATGCAAACCCACGGCCGGCGGCGTGGGATGTGCCCAGCTTGTCACCAACAGCGCATCGAGTACTTGCCGGTACGCTGCGTACAGTCGTTGGCGGAACTCTTGCAGGGGAAGTTTTTCAATATTCCTGGGATAGAACCAACACAACTGATGCCGGGAGGTGATGTAGCGATAGGAGAGAATCTCTTCGTTGATCACGGTCAGCCCGGGAATCGGCTGAAACACCTCTTCGAAACGCACGGGGCATTGTTTGTTGACGGCCCAGTGAAGCTCAACTTCGCGACCAGTTGCCAGAGCGCTGGCGATGCCATTGATGCGGTTACAGAGTCCTTCAAATGCGCGGCAGACTAGGGGTTGCGACACTGGTATGCTACTACCAAGTCTTGCCGCCGGCACCGGAGATGCAGGCAGGATTCCGACGGATGCGTCCGCTCCGAAGGGCGCGGGCATACGATGGACGGCGGGTGCCGACGCCACTGGGATGTGAGTGGAATCCTTGGCTCGTATGAAGTGAGTGTTACCGGAAAAGTTCGGGGGCGGGCTGAACCGTGCGGGATCAAGTGCGGCGGCGTGTTGAAAGAGCTTTCCTGCTTCTTCGTGACGCCCGAGCTGCAGGCAGATCTGTGCCAGATTAGACTGAACCGAGGCATCGCCGGGCCGTATCCTGGCAAGCCGTTGCAATGCCAATTCTGTTTCGTGCGGCTCGCCATGCTCAAATAGCAGTCGGCAAAGCTCATCAAGGGTCTCGGAGTCGTCAGGAGCGGCCGAAGCAGCTGTTTCGAGCAGCTGTTTGGCAGACGTAATGTCACCGCGCTGGATTGCAATCCTGGCCCGCAATCGCTGATGGAGTCGCGGCATTTTTTCCGCGATCGGCGAACGGGCTAGCCAGGAATCTGCGTCGCCGGACCGGTGTTCGGCAAGCAGGCTCTCAATAATGCCTTTCCATGCTGGTAGGTAACCGGGCTGACATTCAACAATTCCCTGCCAGGTTGTTCGTGCGAGTTCGTGTTTTTGCTGGTCGCTATAGAGCACGGCAAGGTTGTGCCGGACCTTGTACCCAAGAATGCCGCGGTCCACACTACGAAATGCCGCCGGGAAACGACCGTTGAGGATTTTAAGGTAATAGCCTTCGGCATCATCGTAGCGTTGCAGGTCATGGCACAAGGAACCGGCGCGGAAAAGCAGTTCGGGGTCATTTTCGTAGCGGCCAAGTGCCAGCTGGCATCGGCTCCAGGCCTCGTCCTTCTTCCCCAATTCGGTCAGCGCCTGAATCAACATGCAAAACCCCTTGGGAACATGTGATTCCTGCGGCCCGGCTATGAGGAGCGACCGCTTCAGGTGCAGACTGGCCAGCTCGAACTTCCGCATTTCAAGATAGGTCATGCCGAGATTAAAATGTGTAAATGGATGCTCGGGCCGTTCCAGCTCCTCAAGTTTCAACAGCCGCAGGTCACGCTCCAGCTTCCTCCGCTGGCCTTCCTCGCTTTGATCTGATCCGGAATGGACGACAAAAATGTCGGTCCATCGAACTTGAAGTTTCGCGGCGTTAATGGATGGCAGGACCTGTTCGTGGATCCTGCCGCTAAATCGGATGCGTGGATCGTTGCGAAGCAGCTTAATATGGTCAACGGCGGTCACATCCTCGGCATCGACGGAGGCATGGGGGCAATGCACCTGCATGACATAGGCAGCAACCGCATCGGCATGCGGGCCATCCACCAGTTGCCGCAGGCGAGCGCCGTTGTGTGGGTCGATCGTGTCGTCGGAATCCATCCAAAACAGCCACTGCCCCGTTGCGTGTCGTAGCGACTCATTGCGGGCAGAAGCAAAATCATCGCACCACGGGAATTCGAAGAGCTTCGCGCCGTGGCGGCGGGCGATACTGCGCGTATCGTCGATCGATCCCGTATCGACGACGATCATTTCGTCCACGTACGGTTTGATACTGCCCAGGCATGCATCGAGCGTTCGCGAAGAATCACGCACAATCATGCACACGGAAAGTTTCGGTCGCGACGAGACGAGCAGCACCCCACCGTCCCCAGACGTATCAAGCGTAAACGACGATGGCGAGTCAACCTGAGGCGTTGCTTTTACGTCTACCTGCCATTTGTCTTCGTAGATCTGGCGATTTTTCTCCATAAGTTCGACGTAGTCAATGCTGGCTCCCTTGAACGTCGCTCCGCCAAAATGATGGACGAACGCGTCCTCGGCAATGGCCAGGCGATATCCGGCAGCAAGCGCCCGGCGACAAAAATCGTCGTCATCGTAGTTACCGATGCCGAATCGCTCGTCAAGTCCGCCGATGTCGTCAATAACCTCCCGTTTGATCAGCAGGCAAAAGCCAACGAGGCGATCGGTGATCAGGAGCTGCTGATGATGCCGTTGTCCCCAATCCCAGGCAAAACCGTCCAAGTCGGCAAGATGCTGGTAATCCACGGCAACTCTCTGTTCGCCGCTTACTTCGTTGGAATAGGGGCCGACCAGTCCAAGGTCGGCTTCGCCGAAGAGTGCCGCAAGCATCCGGTTGAGCCAACCGGTGGTCACGATGCAGTCATTGTTGAGCAGCAGGACTTGCTCACCCTTGGCTACCTCGATCGCCTGGTTCACCGCTGCCGGAAAACCCCGATTGGTTGTGTTTTCAATGAGTTGCACGTCCTGTTGCTGACGAAGGAAGTCAATGGTGCCGTCAGAGGACGCATTGTCAACGAAAATGATTTCGTAGGGCAGTTGGGTGTAACGCCGGATACTATCGAGGCAGAGTTTTGTGTAGGGAAGCTCGTTATAGGTGACAAGAACGATCGATGTCAGGCCGGCCTTGGGAATGGGTTGCGGAAAATTCCAGAATGGACGCAGGGGAGGAAGCGTCCATGCCAAACACTCCCTTCCGGCCGAAGTGACAGCGTGCCCTTCTTTCCCGGCAAACTCGTCCACGGCCTGACGAACGCCTTGGTTGCTGTAATCATCACCAACGAGCAGGGCTTCGGGAAACAGCGCGCGGCAGAGCGCCAGCTGTTGTAACACTTGTTCGACACCATGGTCGGCATCAACGAATATCAGCTCCGGCCGAATACCCAGCAATGCGACTTCCTTCAGGCCGTCGGCAAGCTCGCTGCGCATCACGACAATGCGGTCACGATAGGAGTAACAAGCAGAGTGAAAGGCATCCGCAAGGCGGTCGAGGAGGGGACTTAAGCTTTTGGAGGCTTGATGTTCGGGACTGCCCTTGAAATGGTCGATGGTGATAATGGTGGCCTCAGGCGCATGATCGGCCAGCCAACGAGTGGAAAGTCCCAGCCAGGATCCCAGTTCTACGATCACGCGCGGACGCAACGTGTGTAGTTTCTCGGCCAATAGCAATCTCGCCCCATCGCCGAACCAGCCCGGCGGATAGGGCAAAAGGTCGACCAACGGCCGCGTTTGCGGCCAGGGAAAGCGTGCCCGCAGTTTTTCCAGCTTTTCAGATAGTCCGTCATTTGCGGACCCATCAGGCTTGCACCGCGTCGGCAAGGCCGCCACATAAAACGTCTCGGCATGCGTTTCGGGAAAGTGCTCGGCGAACACACGGTTCAGGGCCGCCTGCGTTTCGGAATTATCCGAAGCTGTGTCTTTGTCGATATCCTCCCGGACGTTTACCCATTCTTGTGGGCGAAAACCGGTGCGAAACAACAGCTTTTCGAATTCCCTTCGCGTCAGCAAGTGAATAGCGCCGCGCGACCGGCCGCCCGGAGTGGCGGCCGTCCAGTTTCCCCGCGCAAGGGATGCAAGCAGAGAGTGATGTGCCGCATTCGGAACTATCGCCACTAACGTGCCTTCCTCGCGCAAGCACGAGTTGACACGGTGAAGCGCATCGGCGGGATCGTCGGCCAGTGCGATTGTACCGTCCAGCACGACAGCATCGAAGGTGCCACTGGGAATTGTCGCAGTGTCTTGTTCCTTTCGATCAGGTGAGTCGGAGCAAGTCGGGCGGACCAATGCCGACGTATCAGTAATGGCAAACACGCAGCACTGCTGCCGCAATTTTAGTTCGCCGATCACTTCCGGGTGGTCCGTGCCAATCCAGACAATTCTTTTGGCGCTGCTTGGGATCAGATCAAGGAGTCCGCGGGATTTCGTGGGCGGAGGGGTCTTTGCCGAAAGGAGTGGAAACTCTGTTGCCGGGGTCGACACCGATGATCCAGCCGCCGAACTTGCCAGAATCCGTTGCATACGGTGTCGGTACGTGTGGTTTTCCATGACACAGGCACGGCCGGCATCAGCGACCTTTTGTCGTGCTGCGTCGTTACGTAGGTAAAACCGGACCTTATCGAGCAGTTCCTCGTCGCTACCGTAGGTTACCAGATGTTCTCCGTCTCGGAACAGCTCTTCCATTCCCGCGTGTTGCAGTCGGTCGGTAACGAGCATCGCCCCACTGCACAGCGCCTCAAAGACGCGCATGTTGATATCGCCGCCGTAGCTCTTGTTAAACACGATCCGCGACGACGAGTAGACACGTGCCATTTCCTCGAAATACTGCTGCCCGGCATACATCCGCGGAACATGCCGCTCGAGCAGCTCGACCAGCCGTACTCTCTCTTCTGTCACTGGATTGCCGACAAAGGAAACATCGAGCGTCGTCTCGGTATCAATCCTGCCGTGGATATCCGGGTCGCAGGCCAGTGGCAGCCACTCGACGGTTCGCCCGCCGCGGCGGGAAAGCTCTGTGGCTCCTGGTCGCTGCGCCGCAAATAACAGGTCCATCGATTGGGCTCGCTGCCAGACGCGCTCGATATCCACATGGGTGTCAATGGCCCAGAAGGCTTGCGGCCGCAAATCCAGCGGGGCAGCATAATCCTGTCCATCGTCGATAAAGAGAAAAAGGTCAAATCCGTCTCGTGGAACTTCCGCCAGTCGCTCAGGATGAAACTGCTCCACCAGCGCCAATCGCTGCATTGCCCGCAGACAGTAAATGCCCGTCGTGTCCGCCCGGCTCAGATGATCGTAAATCAGGGCAATGCGTTGCATAGGAAACCTGTCCTTTGTTACTGTTTGGACGAACGTCGAGAGATGATGCGTTGAATTAACGGTTGGTAATGTTTGGTGACGACCGCCTCCCAGGCAAACTCATGGCAAAAATGCTCTTGTCCGGCCGCACCATAGCGGATGCGCAGTTGCTCCGAGTCGAGCAGGATTCGGAGCTTCTCGGTAAGGTCCGCCGCGTCGTCCGACGTAAAGAGCAGTCCGGTGACGCCGTCCTTCATCGTGAACTGATGGCCGCCGACGCAGCTTGCCACCACGGGGCGTCCGGCAGCCATGGCCTCGACAACGGAAAGGCCAAAGGGCTCGTTTCCCACCGACGGGGCGACTAGGATGTCGGCGCGACCAAGCAGGGCTGGCATCGTCGCGTGGGTTTGCCATTGCCGCCATTCGATAAAGGGCGGTGCATCATCCACCGGTATTCCGGTAGCCAAAACCCGGAAATCCTGACGCTCCTGCCACAGTGCTTCACAGCTCCGCTCCAGGAGCTGAAAACCCTTCACCGGGTCCGTCGTTCGGCCGGCAAAGAGCAAGAATTTTACCGCGTCACGTTTGTTGCTAGGCGTTAGTTGGGGTACCGCTCCAAACGTTGACCGGTCAACGCCAATTGGAACGACTCGCACATCGCGTGCGTAAGGCTCGAGATGGGCAGCAATCAGGGGATTATGGACGAGCACGGCCTCGGCACGCTCCAGCATGTTATGCAGCAGGGCCTCGTATTCGGGGGAATCGATGCGGCTCAACTGCCGCTCGCGCGAGTGTCGTGGGCCGACATGTCTACCATACTCGCCAACACAATCGTGACAGTGACCTGGAGTCGCCAGCCGATGCCTGTGGCAATTGACCAACAGCCGATCCGATTCTGGTATGAGCCGCAGGTTGTTCAGTGGGCAGAGACATTCCAAGGCATCAAAGCGATGAATCAGTGGAAAATCAGACAAGGCATCGGCAAGCCAGGGTTTCAAATTCCAGCAATCGGTCAGAAATACGACGTCCGGGCGGAATCGTGCGACACAGTCGCGGAAGGCGTCCTGTAGCTTCTCAACGCTGAATGTGGCGTTATCGACAATGACCGCCTGGGAGGGAATGGTCAGTTCGCTGACTTCTCCGGTCATCAGTGACGGATGCGAGAGATAAAAATGCTGGACATTGTATCGGGCAGAATGAAGCGCTCGGACGAGCTCAACTGTATGGACGTTGCCACCGCCAGTGCTGGGCCAATTAAACAGCACGCTGACGACCGCGATCCTTATGGGTTTACCGTTGGAATACTCTCGGGGCGTCGGCGAGAGCCTTTCAAGTATCTCTAGGTTTTTTTGCGCGGCCCGGCAATCTCGGTCGGTTGCCAATGCTTGTTGAAACAGGTGCCTGGCTTCGTCCGTCCGCCCCTGTTGTGCGGCGATTGCGCCGAGGTCGCTTAGGATCAGGGCGCGCAGCTTCGATTGTTCAACCAGTCGCAAGAGCCGGTCGTAGGCTGTGCGTGCGGCTGCAGATTGGCCGTCGGCGAGCAGGGACCGCGCCGCACGGTAGTCTTTCTCATGTTGCGTATGCACATTGCCATGGGCGTCCGTAGTTCGCACGGTAAAGATTCCTTAACGCCTATTTACGAGTTAATGACGGCCGATGCGAGTGACACGTTCGTGGTGACGCTTTCATGCGTCATGAGCGATCAGTTCCTCCTGCAGCTCTCGAAGGAGCGGGCGATAATGGCGCCGGATGACGCGATCCCACACAAATTGATTTTCAAAGCGCCGTCGTCCGGCAATTCCCATTTGCCGAGCACGAAAGGGATCGTCCAGCAACGACTCCACCTGGCGAGCAAGGTCGATGTCGTTACCCGGTTCAAACAGCAATCCTGTCGTACCTTCCACAATGGAAAATGGTAAGCCGCCAATATTGCTGGCGATGATCGGCGTTCCCGCGGCCATGGCTTCCATCGCCACCAACGGGAATGACTCCTGGCAAATGGAGGGAACGACGACAATATCAGCCGATGCGAACTGCTGTGCAAGTTCCGACTGCGATTGCCAGCCGATGTTCCAGGTGTAGGCATTGACGCGTCCTGGAGGCTCTCCCGTGACGAGCAGTTCAAAATCCTGTCTCCGATTCCATAGTTCCGCGCATGCCTTCTCCAGCACATGGCAGCCCTTGATGACGTCTTCCGGTACGCCCGCAAATAGCACAGTGTGAACGGTTTTTGGCTTGTCGGAGCGCTGGACGGGCGGAAACCGGTCGCCATCAATTCCGGACGGAATCGAATAGACTCGTTCCGCATAGGGTTCCAGCAAATTGGCAACCGTGGGATTGACGGTAAGCACTGCCCAGGCCTGTTGCAGCATGTCTGTCAGCAGTTGTTGGTAGGCGTCGTGGCCGACCCCGCTGAAATGATACTCCAGGTCATGCAACTCGC
This sequence comes from Planctomycetales bacterium, assembly GCA_020426865.1. Classification (GTDB taxonomy): domain Bacteria; phylum Planctomycetota; class Planctomycetia; order Pirellulales; family Pirellulaceae; genus JAGQPD01. The sequence goes on along the minus strand of JAGQPD010000012.1, from coordinate 6,362 downwards.
CCATGAATCGCGAGTAACGGGCGACACAGTCGCGGCACGTGGCGGGAGTCGCCAGCTGGTTCTTGCGGCACTGCGTAAACCCGTTCCCGAAACTCGGCAGCAACCGGATATTGTTAAGTGGGCACAGGCATTCCTGGGCGTCAAATCGCAAGATATATCGGTAACCGAGCATCGCCTGTGCAAGCAGAGGCTTGAAATTCCAGGCATCCGTGATGAGCACAAGATCCGCCTGAAAGCGGTCCACGGCCTCCCGAAACCGTCGCTGGACGATCGAGGGTTGCCATGTATCCGCGTCAAATGGGATCTCATGGGAGTGGATTGACAAAGGCTCGCTCGTCACACCGATCTGCCATGGATCATACTTGGCGTAGAAATGCTCGACCACATGCCCTTCCCGCGCAAGTGCCCTCGCGAGCCCCACCGTATGCATGTTGCCGCCACCCGACGACGGCCAATTAAACAGGAAGCTAACAACCGCGATACGTAGCCGGCTAGCGGTCGCCGTCTTCGATTGCGACGCACTACCAGTCAGGCCATCGATAATACTTGGGCGCTCTGGTTCCGCGACCAAACAGGGCGCTGCCGCGCCGCTTGGCTTACCGGCACCATTACCGGTAGCTCCAGGTCGTGCACCGGAACCCAAAGATAATCTGCCAATCTCGGTTTGGAGCATTTGACAAAACCGTTCATCCGTCGATGCGGCACGTGCCCGTTCCAGTAAATTACGCGCTTCCGCGAATTGCTGTTGATCGGCCATGCGGCATGCATCGCGGTACAGTGTGTGAGCATTGTCGGGAGGACTATCGTTTGGTGGTGCTAGTGGATCGTCGGCGGGAATGCGACCTATCTGCGGTAGTGAATATTCACACACAATTTGCCAGGGAAACCGCAATGGCGATTGTGGCCGGTAGCCCGGCAAGGCAAGTTTTTGCTTAATGATTCGATCGTTGATCTCCAGCTCGGTGCGGCTACCGCGATCGGCCGGTGGATCATAGTCCGTGTCATCGGGCGCGCTGAGCACAAGCAGAGAATCGACGGGACGCAAGTCGTTATGAATCTTGGTGCGGATCAGGATGTCCTCGCCGCCATAGTGCCCCGACAAGTCCTCGTCGTATCCGCCCATATCCCAGAATGTTTCCCGACTAATCAAGAAGATATTGGGAGGCTGAAATAGTAGCCGACCGTTACAGATGGCCTCGAACGTGTAGACCACACGCGAATCGCTCCGGTCAAGTTCGAGCATGGCCCGGCACGTGTGTTCCGGCACCAAGTGGTCGATGTCACACAGGAAAAGCCATGGTTCACGAGCGATGTGAGCCCCCAGGTTTCGCGCGCCGCCATTATTCCAGCCAACGTCCTTCGTCACACGCGCCACAGTGAGATTCAGCGGCAGATCCAGAGGAGGAACGAGCGGATGCGGTGATCCGTCGTCGACGATCACGAAGCGGAGCCGGTGGCG